>CAVBFA010000001.1:0-28465 GCA_963594595.1 Oscillibacter sp.
TCTTAATTCAATAAATTGATATTAAAAACTAATAAGCTATTTTTATATATATGAAGAAGAAGTACTTAAAACCGGATCTCGAGGTCATTGCGCTTGAAACATGCGTAACTCTGGGGGGATTCAGTAAAGACAAAACATTGGAAGGCAATCCTCCTGAGATAGATGCTAAAGAACATAATGCTGTTAGCGGTTCTCTCTGGGATGACATCCAGGAGGATGATGATACCGATGAGGATTTGAGCATGTTCTGACAAAACGACATAAGCAATATTCCCACTTTTCTTATTGGTGAACAGACATTGGCGTTCGCCAAAAACTGATTTTACGAATTAAACATTTTATCATGAATACATTTTATACATTGGCACTGACTTCTGTGTATATATTCAATTCGCAGGGGCAGTATCTCACCGTAGGTGACGATGGCAAGCCGGCAATATCAAACCGGCCGGTGAAGCTGGAAGTCTCCAAGGTGAACGAGAAAGCTGATGCCGGGCGTATGAATTTTAACGGCAAAGACATCAAGTGGATATTGAAGTCGTCTGCCGACCAGTCATACACCTTGGGCTATCAGGACAGTGATGCCTATGCTACGGCATTTGTCTATACACAGTCTGGAGCTATAGCAACCTCGTATGAGGAGCCAGACCACACATTCGATGCCGGACAGTGGACTGTAGCTGCCGAAGTTCCGTATCAGGAAGTGATTCTCGATGAGGCTCAGAATTATGTGCGCCCCACATTTTCAGAAGAGTATGTGGACGTGACGCTGAAGCGTAAATTCAAGACAGGACAATGGAACTCCCTGTGTCTGCCTTTCCAATTGTCTGCTGCACAGATAGCAGAGACTTGGGGCGCAGGAACCAAGGTGGCGTATCTTACAGGCGATAGCGATACCAAACTGTTTTTTTTATATCGCACAGACATTGAGGCAGGGAAGCCTTGCCTCCTGCAGCCGGAGAGAGTGAACGAAGAGCAGACGTATAAGTTTGCTGGCATCACCGCATCCTCTTGGTATAAGGGTGAAGGAAATCCGGAGTATACTGTAGGACAGACAAGGGTGACAGGATTCTTCTCTCCGACCACTATCAAGTCACGGTCTTACGTCTTCAGTGCCGACAAAATTTATCATCTCACGTCAGATATGGGAGCCAAAGGATTCCGTATCTATTTTGAAGATGTAGCTGGTCCGCAGTCAACTCGCGAACTGACATGGAGCGTTGATGAGAATCCGTCAGAGACCAACGGCATTTCGTCAGTTCTTGATCCGGCAAGCGTCGCCAGCGGTGATGTCTATGGCATCAACGGTCAGCGTGTGCGCCATCGTTGCAGTTCAACGAAACTCGCACCGGGAGTATATATCGTGAACGGCATAAAACTCATCGTCAAATAAAAACCAAGACCTTATGAAAACATACATAAAGCAACATCTCGTCGTAGTAGTGGCACTGCTCGCTCTTGTGGTGACGCAGGCTTTTGCGGCGGAAACGAAGACAGACATCCTCACTGACTATACGCCAAACGGATCGTCGTTCTCTTATCAGACAGCGATAGACTTCCAAAAGCAGAGTTTCAAGGCGGTGCTCGACCTAAGCACTTGCCAGAGCACTACAACAAACGAGAACGTGCTCTCTATCGGTAACGACTTGCAGGGTACAAATGAATGGGGAAACGCTAACGTAATTCACCTCTTTTATACTAAGAGCAGCAATACCTTGCAGGTGAACTGCTTCAATGGTGGAGCAAGTTACACATATCGCGAAGACCACACCAATATCTCGGGCGAGACTACTATAGAGGTGAACTCGAACGGTCTGTATCTTAACGGTTCGAAGATTTGCGATGCATCAAATTTCAGCAATATCCTTAGCCTTTCGTCTATTAAGTATGGTAGCACTCAGGGCAGCACACGCTCATGGGCTACATATAAGACTGTTAGCCTTGTGACAAAGGAAACTACTGGTGGAACAACTACGCCTACGACAACTTTCTCTGTTCCTGCATACGGTTCTACATATTATATATGTCCTGCCGGTTATCCTGCAAGATGCTTCACTGTTACTACATCTAACAATGATGAGGAGATTACAGTGACCGCCAAGTCAGACGGCAATACCGGTCAGCAGTGGATTACACAAGAAGGCAATTATTCTTCAACATACCCTTGGCATATTGTAAATGTGATGTCTTCCAAGGCTCTTGATATGGCAGGAAACAACACTAACGTAATGCCACTCCAGTGGACATCCGAAAACGAAAATAATGGAGCCAATGCCAATCAGGAGTGGAAATTCGAGGAGGTAGATGCAACAAATCATACATATAAGATTTACGCTTATACACAGAATAAAACTTATTACCTCACATACGATGGAACCGACGGCGGCAAGCTTGGCCGTACAACAGATTCAAGCAGTGCTACAGCATTCGGTTTCATCAAAGTAGAGGGATCAACCGGCGGCGGAACATCTTCCAACCATGGTTCGTTTAGCGTTAGCTGGATAAGCAACCAGAACAAGGTGAGCGACTATAAGGAAGACGCTCACGCTACATTCATCCCATACGCTTCGGTAGAGCAGCTCAAAGCCGACGCGCTCCACTATGAGCAGCCTTGGCAGCAGCCCGATGAAAGCAAGGCTGAATACATCAACCTCAACGGAACATGGAAATTCAAGTATGTTGCAGGAATAGAAACATCATCATCATGGTATAATAAGACGGCAACCCCCGGTGCAAGCGAGTTCCAGGCAAAGGACTATGACGACAGCGGTTGGGACAACATCCGTGTGCCGCTCTCTTGGGAAATGGCTAACTACGGCAAACCGGTCTATACCAACGTGGGTTATCCGTTCTCTAACAATCCCCCCGATGCAAACACTGGTTTAACATCATACGGTGTTACCGACCACAACGCAACGGGCTTCTATCGCCGCACTATCAACATTCCTGCGACATGGAAGGACAAACGCGTGTTTGTACATTTCGATGGTGTATACAGCGCAGCCGTGGTATGGGTGAACGGCAAGTACGTAGGCTATTCACAGAGCTCTAACACAGATGCTGAGTTCGACATCACCGACTTCGTAGAGTCCGGCGACAACCAGCTCTCGGTACGTGTATATCGTTGGTGCGACGGTTCGTATCTTGAAGGTCAGGATATGTGGCACCTCTCTGGTATCCACCGCGACGTATATCTCGTGGCTACTCCTAAGGTGTTCGTGTCTGACCACTATATCACTTCTTCGCTCAACAGCGACGCTACAAGCGGCAGTATGTCGGTGAAGCTGACTGTAGACAACCGCGACAACGTTTCGGTAACCAAGACTCTGCAGGTATCGCTCTTCGACCGTGAAGGCAAGGAGATTGCTACCGGAAAAGAGACTTACAGCGGAACAGCAAAAGCAGAAAAGACCATTACACTCAGCAGTCTCAGTAGTCTGCATCCTTGGAGTGCTGAAGATCCTTATCTCTACACCGTTGTGGTGAGCCAGAAGGACGAGAACGGAGCAGAGGAGATGGCATTCTCTACTAAGTACGGCTTCCGCAACATTACAAAGAGCGGCAACCTTATCAACATCAATGGCAAGCGTGTCTACTTCAAGGGCGTGAACACTCAGGACACTCACCCGGAGTATGGTCGTGCCATCGATATGGAGACCATGATGAAGGACCTCACAATGATGAAGAAGGCTAACGTGAACACCGTGCGCACATCGCACTATCCGCGTCAGCCGAAGATGTACGCTATGATGGACGCTCTCGGCTTCTACGTAATGGACGAGGCTGATGTGGAGTGCCACTACAACCAGAATTTGTCAAGCACCAGCAGTTGGATAACAGCTATGGACGACCGCACAAAGCGCATGGTGCTGCGCGACCGCAACCACCCGAGCGTAATCTTCTGGTCGCTGGGCAACGAGTGTGGCGGCGGAAGCAACTTCTCTACAACATACAATACATGTAAGAATCTCGACTCACGCTTCGTTCACTACGAGGGTGCAAGCAGTGGAACCTATTACTCAGATCTCGGCTCAAACATGTATCCAGAGGTTTCATCCGTAAAAAATAACAGAAGTGGACTGAACGGCAAGCCTTACTTCATCTGCGAGTATGCTCACGCAATGGGTCAGGCTGTAGGTAACTTGAAGGAATACTGGGATCAGATTGAGGGCAGCACCGGCATCATCGGTGGTTGTATCTGGGACTGGGTTGACCAGTCGGTTTACGACCCTGCTATGCTTGTTAATGGTCAGAAGAAGAGCGATAACGGCTTCAACTATTGGGTTTCTGGTTACGACTACAACTCACCAAGCGGTGTAGACAAGGGTTTCCAGGGAAACTTCCTCAACAACGGTATCATCACACCAGACCGCACATGGACAGGCAAGCTCTCTGAAGTGAAGAAGGTGTACCAGTATGTGAGGTTCAGCGACTTCAACGCTTCTGCTAAGTCTGTAAACATCGCGAACAAGTATGCGTTTATGCCTATCTCACAGGACAACTTCGACATCGCTTATCGTGTGATGAAAGACGGTCGCTTGGTGGAGGAAGGAACTCTTGCTTCATTCCAGACTATCGTTGCAGGTTCTTCAGCAACTGTAACCTTGCCAATAAATACAACAGTTGACAACAGTGCAGAGTATCTTGTAAACATAGAGCTGCGCATAAAGAAACCAACAAATGGCGCTGCCGACTGGACATCATGGGCAGAGGAAGGCTACAGCATCGCTGACGCACAGTTCTCGCTCTCTACGCAGAATACCTCTAACGGCACAGCCAAGGGTACAGACGGCACAATGGGATTCCCAGTGCTGCCAAGTTACACTTCAGCAGGTGGCTCGTTGAGCGTAAGCGGCAATACCGTAACAGGTACTGACAACAACGGCAAGGCATATTCTATCGTATTCGATTCAACAGGCAAGATGACCTCATGGACATACGACGGCAAGAGCCTTATCGCTGAAGGTCCAGACTTCAACAGCTATCGCAAGGTGGACAACGACCGAAACTTCAACACAACGTTCACAAAAGCTACAAGCATGAGCATCAGCAATGGTCTTACAATGAGCGGCACCAATGCTACAATGACTGTCAAAGGAGGATCAAGATACACCACAGTCTACACATTCTACCCTGACGGAACTGTAGACATGAAGGTGACATTCACTCCAAGCGGTTCTCTCGCCCGCATCGGTCTCGGCATGCAGTTCGCTTCCGGTTTCGAGAACGTGGAGTTCTATGCCCGCGGTCCTCGTTCCAACTACAGCGACCGCAAGACAGGTTCTTACCTCGGCCGCTTCACCACTACGGTAGACGACATGGTGGACGAGATGATACATCCTCAGACCTTCGGTGACCATGAGGATATGCGTGAGCTGATTCTCACCAACAAGGCTTCTAACGTGCAGATCGGAATCAAGGCAGGCGGAAGAGCATCATTTTCTCTTTCACACTACGACGAGACAAAGTGGTGCACATCAGGCGACTCTATGTGGAATACAAAGCTCCACTGGTATGACCTGACACGCAACGATCAGGTTTATGCCCACTTCGACTATATGCAGCGCGGACTTGGCAACAACTCATGTGGTGGCGACGGCTGTCTGTCTGATTATGAGTGTCCATCTTATTCTTCGTGGAATAGCAGCTATGGTTACACATTGCGATTCACCCCACAATCAGGTGGAAATGCGCAGATAACAGAATAATATTTGCAGAAATGTTCTCTGATTTGAGAATAAACGTCAATCCCAATCGGTCTTTATAGTCTGACCGGTTGGGGCTAATATAAAGAAACTCTCCCGATAGGCTACAGGCAAAGACTTGATGCTTATCGGGAGAGTTATTTTTTGTGGATTAATCCAAGCTATTATAAACTTTTACATTAAACGTCTAATGACCGTTTGTGGGTAATTACTAATCAAGCTTATCAGTTGTTTTCAGGACGGAGCTGACGCACGGTCACTCCAGTGCGCCACATTTCGCTTTCGCGCATAGCCTTCAGTTCGGCGTTCAGCTTCTCGCGGTAGTCAGGCTTAGAGTTGCTGTCGATAGAAATCTGAGCCTCCTTGCCAGTCTTTACAGAGAGGTAGAGCCACTCCATAACAGGCTTGATAGCCTCGCGGAAACGCGGAGCCCAGTCGAGAGCGCCACGCTGGGCTGTAGTAGAACAGTTGGCATACATCCAGTCCATTCCCTTCTCGCCGAAGAGAGGCATGAGGCTCTGTGTCAGTTCCTCTATGGTCTCGTTGAAAGCCTCTGATGGAGAGTGTCCATGCTCGCGGAGCACCTCATACTGAGCCTCGAACAATCCCTCGATGGCACCCATCAGCGAACCGCGCTCACCGGTGAGGTCGCTTGTAGCCTCACGCTGGAAAGTGGTCTTGAAGAGATAGCCCGAACCGATGCCGATGCCCAATGCCAAAGTCTTCTCCTCGGCATTGCCCGATGCATCCTGATATACGGCGTAAGAGCAGTTCACGCCACGTCCCTCGCGGAACATGGTGCGCAGAGAGGTGCCCGATCCCTTAGGTGCCACCATGATGACATCCACATCCTCTGGAGGCACCACACCGGTGCGGTCGTTCCAGTTGATGGCAAAGCCATGAGAATAATACAGAGTCTTGCCCTTGGTGAGATATTTCTTTATCTTAGGCCATACCTGTATCTGACCGGCGTCTGAGAGCAGCATGCATATCACAGTACCCTTCTCTGCAGCCTCCTCGATAGAGAAGAGACTCTCGCCCGGCACCCATCCGTCAGCCACTGCCTTGTCGTAGGTCTTTCCCTGACGCTGTCCTACAATCACGTTGAAACCGTTGTCGCGCAGGTTGCAAGCCTGGCCAGGTCCCTGAATGCCATAGCCAAGCACAGCTATTGTCTCGTTCTTCAATACTTCATGTGCCTTCTCCAAGGAAAACTCCTTGTTGGTGACTACCGTTTCGATAACGCCACCGAAATTCATTTCTGCCATATTTGTTTTGTTTTAGTTATGTGCCCTCAGGCACTTATGTTCTTTTTTACCTTATAACCATTAACGGCCTAATGACCGTTGATGGTGTATTTTATATATACTGTTGATGGTGTATTTTATATATACTGCTTGCAGCATTTATCATATCTTCTCGAACTTCAACATACATCTCACCACTTCAGCATCCACTGTCTCGGCGTTTGTCTTCGTTACCCTTACGCAGACCGTATCGTCGTCGCGTTCTTCGGTATAGAAATTCAGTTTGTCGCCGCAGTAGCTTTCAGCCACATATGCTATGTCGAAGCGTCTGATGCGGAATTTGCGGTAGTGGTCAATGTCGAAGAGGTCGAGGATATGCTCGATGTATTTTATGCTGTTGATATGACCGTTCACGTCAACGTCGCAGTAATACGTGTCGATTGTCCTTGCGAGCTTCGCCTCCTTGCCCATCTTCACTCTCGACAGGCCTTCGATAGGGCATTCCTTGTCTTTCTCTATATACCGTTCTATCTCACCGTCTCTGATGGCGAGGATATTCTGCGGCTGTCTCGTCTCCGTGTCTATCATCGCCCACACGCTCTTGCCGTAGCCATAGGTGCGGCTGTCATCGGTGCTGCAGATGCGGAAGTTTCTGTTGGTGAAGAACCTCAAGGCGCTTTCCACCCATGTCTCCACACTGAACTTCTCGTATGCCGCCGGCATGTCGTCCATCTCTATCGCCAGTCGCGACAGCACCCAGGTCTTGTGGATAGGGTTGAGATAGTTCATACCGAAGTCGCGGTCGTTGGAATGGAAATCCGCCGCATTGAGCAGGTGGTTGCCCAGATGTCCCATGAAGAGCTTCTTGGAGAAGTCGCAATGGAACGGTTCCGACAGGAAGTCATATCTTCCGATTTTTCCTAATGTTGCCATTTTCTTCTATCTTTATTGGTTTTTCATGTTATTCTCGCGCATTGCTATCAGGTCGTTCACTTCTTCCACAGGATTCCTCGTTATGGCAATTCTTCCGCTTCGGGTATACTGCAGCACGCAGTTTCTTTCCTGCAGATTGGTGTAAAGGGCGATGATGTCCTTTGTCACGCCGCTCAGCACGGCTGTGCAGAACGTAGGGTTCACCTCGATGATTTGTGCGTCGGCACGGCGTATTATCTTTGAAATCTCCGGATTCTCCATCACGACAGGCGTTGACAGCTTGAACAAAGCATCTTCGCGGATGAATATCTGGTCGTCGGTATAGTAGTCGGCCTTTATCACGTCCACTTTCTTCTCTATCTGCTTCGTTATCGTTTTCACC
The DNA here is from genome assembly GCA_963594595.1 of Oscillibacter sp. GTDB lineage: Bacteria > Bacteroidota > Bacteroidia > Bacteroidales > Bacteroidaceae > Prevotella. Next base: position 8,268 of record CAVBFA010000001.1, read on the forward strand.
TGCTCTTCATCACTCCATGTGGTGATGGTGTATTTGTGTACACCCTCTATGCTTGAAGCCGAAGCGTTGATGCTCTCGATGTTCACCTGTCTGCGGGTGAATACGGCGGTCACCTGACTCAGCATACCCACCATGTTCTCTGTATAAATGAGCAGAGTATATAATTTCTTGTCGTTGTCCATTTCGATAATCCTTTATTCTTTGAAATCCTCTTTTTCGAGAATCATCTCGTTGATAGGTTTGCCGGGAGGCACCATCGGCATCACGTTGTCCTCCTCCAATACAGCACATTCAAGGACATACGGTCCGTCGGTGCTGAGCATCTTCTCTATTTCCCCTTTCAGTTCCTCGTGGGTCACGGCGAGTCCGTATGGTATGCCGTAACCCTTGCAGATAAGCTCGTATTGCGGGTTCATCATCCTTGTGAACGACCTCCTGCCTCCGAAGAACATGTCCTGCCATTGGCGCACATTGCCGAGATAGTTGTTGTTGAGCAGGATAACCTTCACCGGTGCCTGCTGTTCCATAATGGTGCCGAGCTCCTGTATGTTCATCTGGAATCCACCGTCGCCGGTAAACATGCACACCGTGCGGCCGGGTGCTCCGAATGTGGCACCGATGGCAGCAGGCAGTCCGAAGCCCATAGTGCCGAGTCCGCCGCTTGTCACCAGTGACAGCGGTTTGGCGAATTTGAAATATCTGCAAGAGAACATCTGGTTCTGTCCCACATCATTCACCATTACCGTATTGTCGTCGGTAGCTTCAGCCACGGCGTTCACCACTTCTGCCATGAGCAGGAATTTGCCTTTCGGGTGGATGGCAGGTTCTATCACACGCTCACGTTCCGTTTCGTATAGAGGCTTGAAACTGTCTATCCATTCTTTATGACAGTTCTTGTGGATGAGAGCCGTTATCTTTGGCAGCGACTCCTTGCAGTCGGCAACGATGGCAATGTCGGTCTTCACATTCTTGTCAATCTCCGAAGCGTCGATGTCGAGATGAATTATCTTTGCCTGTTTGGCATAAGTAGCCACATTGCTCGTCACCCTGTCGCTGAATCTCATTCCTATGGCAATCAGCAAGTCGCATTCCTGTTCCTTTATGTTCGGTGCATAGTTGCCGTGCATGCCGAGCATTCCCATATTCAGCGGATGACCGGATGGCAGGGCAGACAGTCCCATGAGAGTTCTTGCAGCCGGTATGTCGGCCTTCTCCAGAAACTCCTTCAGTTCCTCCTGGGCGTTTCCAATTTCCACACCATGACCGACGAGGGCAATCGGCTTCTTCGATTTGTTGATGAGTTCCGCCGCAAGCCTTGTCTTCTCTTCGTCCGGCTGCGGATAGGCATTATAGCTTCTGATGAAGTCGATGTGTTGAGGCTCATATTCCGTAAGAGCCTGTTGTATGTTCTTCGGGAAGTCGATGACCACAGGTCCCGGTCTTCCTGATTTAGCTATATAGAATGCACGGCTGATAGCCCATGCTATATCCTCCGGTCTTCTTATCTGGTAGCTCCATTTGCATATCGGCTGTGCGAGACAGGCGAGGTCTACCTCCTGAAAGGCGTCTGTGCCCAGAGCGCTGATGCCCACCTGTCCGGCAATGACCACAATAGGAGTGGAGTCAGTGAGCGCATCGGCGACACCCGTCACGGTGTTGGTGGCACCAGGACCGCTTGTCACGATACATACTCCAACCTTTCCGCTCACCCTGGAATATCCTTCGGCAGCATGCGCCGCCGCCTGTTCATGGCGCACAAGGATATGGTTGAACACCTTGTTGTCGCCGCGGGTATAGTGGTATAACGCGTCGAACACCGGCATTATCGCTCCTCCGGGATAACCGAAGATGGTGTCTACTCCTTCGTTTGCCAATGATCGCATCAGCGCCTCCGCACCGGTTATCTTCTCTCTTGCCATTCTTCTCTTACAATTTGTTGATTCGTGTTTCGTGCTTCAATCCCAATCCGCTTTCCGGTTTGGTGTTCACTGTGGCGTCAGCCTATTCTATTATTCTGACGCCTCCCTTGTCGGCAGAGCTTACACTTTGTGCGTATGCCCTGAGAGCCTTGCTCACCGTGCGCTGGCGGGTCATCGGGCGTTGTTCCCTTGCCGCCAGTTCTTCGTCGGTCAGCTTCACGTTTATCGTTCTGTCAGGTATGTCAATCTCTATGATGTCGCCATCAATTATCTTTCCGATGTTTCCACCGGCTGCCGCTTCCGGCGATATATGTCCGATGCTGAGTCCCGATGTGCCTCCGCTGAATCGTCCGTCAGTTATCAGCGCACATTCCTTACCCATGTGCATGCTCTTGATATACGAAGTGGGGTAGAGCATCTCCTGCATTCCCGGACCGCCCTTCGGTCCTTCGTGGGTTATCACCACGCAGTCGCCTTTCTTCACCTTTCCACCGAGGATTCCCTCGCAGGCGTCCTCCTGGGAATCGAATACCTTTGCCGGGCCTTCGAAGTGCCACAATGCAGGGTCCACTCCGGCAGTCTTCACCACGCATCCGTCCTGTGCGATGTTTCCGAATAGCACGGCAAGTCCACCGTCTTTCGTATAAGCGTGGTCGAGGTCGCGGATGCAGCCCTCGCTGCGGTCGGTGTCGAGCGTTTCCCACTTTTCGTCTTGTGATCCCATCTTGGTAGAGAACTTTCTTCCGGGAGCGCTGCAGTATATCCTGTCAGCCTCTTCGTCGACTACAGATTTCGTGATGTCGTATTTTTCGAGCTGTTCGCCGAGAGTCTTTCCGTCAGCACGTTTCACACCTTTGTGTATCAAACCGCCCTTTGCCAGTTCATTCAGAATTCCAAAGATTCCACCGGCACGGTTGCATTCCTGAATGCTGTATTTCTGTGTGTTCGGCGAGAGCTTGCACAGACAAGGCACCTTACGGCTCAACCTGTCGATATCGCTCATCGTGAACTCCACACCGCCCTCCTGTGCTACGGCGAGCAGATGTAGCACGGTGTTTGTGCTTCCGCCCATCGCTATGTCGAGAGTCATGGCGTTGAGGAAAGCTTCCCTTGTGGCTATGTTTCTCGGTAGCACGCTGTCGTCGCCGTCCTCATAATACTTCATGGCGTTTTCCACTATCAGGTGTGCAGCGTCTTTGAAAAGCTGTATTCTGTTTTTGTGGGTGGCGAGAATCGTTCCGTTACCCGGCAGACTCATGCCAATTGCCTCTGTAAGCGAGTTCATGGAGTTTGCCGTGAACATACCGGAACAGCTTCCGCAGCCAGGACAGGCACAACTTTCAATCTCCTTCAGTTCTTCGTCGCTCACGCTCTTGTCAGCACCGTTCACCATGGCGGTGATGAGGTCGGCGTTTGCGCCTTTCCAGCGTCCCGCTTCCATTGGTCCGCCACTGCAGAAAACGGTAGGTATGTTAAGTCTCATTGCCGCCATAAGCATTCCCGGCGTCACTTTGTCGCAGTTTGATATGCATATCATGGCGTCAGCCTTGTGGGCGTTAACCATATATTCCACTGAGTCGGCAATGATATCTCGTGAAGGCAGGGAATACAACATTCCGTCGTGTCCCATCGCTATTCCGTCGTCGATGGCAATAGTGTTGAACTCGGCGGCATAGCATCCCATTTTCTCTATTTCTTCTTTTACGATTTGTCCGATGTCGTGCAGATGAGTATGTCCGGGCACGAATTGAGTGAAAGAGTTGACGATGGCAATGATTGGCTTGCCGAACTGTTCGTGTTTCATTCCTGCCGCCACCCAGAGGGCTCTGGCTCCTGCCATTCTCCTTCCTTCGGTGCATACCGCACTTCTCAACTTATTCTTCATCTTATTCCTTTTTTAGTGTTAAGCTAATACCTTGTATTGCAAATTTGTGTTTGAGCGTTTATGATTGTACGCCAAAAATAATGCTATTGTTGTATATCGGGCAAATGCCCTTGCATTTGCCTACAAAGGTACTTGTTTTTCCGAACAATAGAACAAAATGACACACGTATTTTCTTTTTTAAGATACATTTAAAACAAAAAAACTTAAAAAAATAAAGAAACGTCAGAATAATGACACATTATGATATGAAGTGTGCAATGCGGATGTCAACGCGTTATCTTGCCTTCAATATTATACACCTCCTCTTCGTCCGCCATATGTCGCAGCACACGTTCTATCGACGGCATGTCGAAATCGAGGGTATAAAGTTCCTTGATGTGATGAGGCTTCTTGTCTTCGAGCAGTTTCAGAATGGCGAGTCTTATATCCTTGTCTCTCTGTTTGTCCTCTCTTGTCATTTTTTTCTGTTCTATACACACGTCACATTGTCCGCATCTCTCAGACCGTGTCTCTCCGAAGTAGTTGAGCAACTGCTGGCTGCGGCATACCTTTTCGCTCTCAGCATACGTGACCACAGCCTCAAGGCGCTTCTCAGCCAGTTTCTTTCGCCAGTCATACACTTTCATCGGGATGACAATCTCCTCGAAGTCAACGCGGCTTTGCGTATATTTGATGTGCGGTATGCTCTTACGGGGTATGAAATGTATGATGTGCTTTCTGCTCAGGGTCTTCAGTATTTCATGAGTCTGCTGGTCGTCCACACCGCTCTGCTGTGCGATGAGCGCCTCTTCGATATAAGCATAATCGGAGAACATGCCGCTGTAGTTTCTGAGTGCTGCCACAACGACGGCGTTCTCTTCGTCGGTCATGTCTTTCAGACGATAAAGGTCGTTGCGTCCGATGAGGAAACGCATCCTTGCCTTGTTGTCGCTTGCCTCGCTGTATTCTATGTAGCCGGATTTTTCAAGAATCTTGAGTGCCGATTCCACTCTTGCCGGATAGTGTTTGAAGTTTCTGCAGAATTTGTCGAGGTTGAATTCGAAAGTCCTTTCGAAGCCGCAGCCCACGGCGAGCTGGAAGAAATATGCAAGATGTTCATACACGGTCTTGATATATTCCTTGTCAGGATACTGGTCGGCGATGCGGCGCTGCAGTATGGACTTGTCCCTGCCGTTGAAAAGCAATACGGCATAAGCCTTGTTGCCGTCTCTGCCGGCGCGCCCGGCTTCCTGGAAATAAGCCTCTATGGAGTCAGGGCTGTCGATATGTATCACGACCCTCACGTCGGGCTTGTCTATACCCATGCCGAAGGCATTGGTGGCTACCATCACCTTCACCTTGTCTTCCTGCCACATTGACTGTCGCAAGTCTCTCACGGCATGGTCGAGACCGGCATGATAGAAGGTGGCGCTGATATTGTTGTCGTTGAGATATTCTGCCACTTCTTTGGTCTTCTTCCTGCTGTATACATACACGATTGCCGATCCGCTGAGCGATCTGATGATATGTGCAGCCTGTTCGAGCTTGTCGTCGGCTGTCCTTACGATATACGCTATGTTTTTCCTCATGAAGCTCATGCGGAACACGTTCTTTTCCTTGAAGTTGAGCTGCTTCTGTATATCGTCGATGGCGGGTAGGGTGGCAGTGGCTGTAAGTGCGAGAACAGGTGCATCCGGCTTTATCTTTCTGATTTCGGATATTGCCAGATACGATGGTCTGAAGTCATATCCCCACTGACAGATACAGTGGGCTTCGTCAACGGTTATGAAGCTCACGGTCATGTGGCTCAGTTTGCTGAGAAACAATTCAGACGACAGTCTTTCGGGGGATATATATAATAAGGTAACACCACCGAGCACGGCATTGTCGAGAATCTTCAGTATCTCAGTATGTTTCATGCTGCCATATATGGCGTATGCCTTCACCCCCTTCTTCCTCAGAGCGTCCACCTGGTCTTTCATCAGCGCTATGAGAGGGGTGATGACGAGGCACACCCCCTCCATGGCGATGGCAGGCACCTGGAAGGTGATAGACTTTCCACCGCCTGTAGGCATCAGTCCGAGAGTGTCTTTCCCGGCACAGATGCTTTCAATGATGTCTCTTTGTATTCCTCTGAAGTCAGGGTAGCCCCAATACTCCTTTAGAATCCTGAGGTATTTGTCGTCTGCCATCTGCCAGTGTTATAATGTTGTCATGTTCAAGCCTGTCCCTCTGTCGGCTGTATGTCTTCTATCTGCAGCTGCACGTCGTTGTGCTTGAAGATATTGTCCTCTATGGTGTATGCGATGTTGAAGCTGCGTTTCGACTTGATGTATCGTGCTGCAGCACTTTGTCCGAAAGCGATGCCGCTCATCACGTTGTTAGACTTTGAGTCTACGAGTTCCAGTTTGATATGTTCCTGCTCTCTGCCCACCACCTTGCTCGTGCCGAAGTCGTATACGTTCATTGTGGCAAACAGCGGTTTCATGTTGCCCGGTCCGAAGGGGCCGAACTTCTTTAGTTCGCCGTGCATCTTCTTCGTGATGTCCTTCAGGTCTATCACGGCGTCGATGTTGAGTGCCGCTTCGGTGTGTTCCGGCAGTATATGTTCCTCCACGTATGCCTGGAACCTGTCTCTGAATTCCTTCACGTCGTCCCATCTCAGCGTCAGTCCGGCTGCATAGGTATGGCCGCCGAAGTTCAGCAGCAGGTCACGGCAGCTCTTGATGGCGGCATATATGTCGAATCCCGCCACGCTTCGTGCCGAACCGGTGGCGAGTTCGCCGTCGCGTGTCAGCACCACGGTAGGCCGCACGTAGATTTCCGTCAGTCTGGAAGCCACGATGCCTATCACACCCTTCTTCCAGTTCTCGTCGTAGAGCACGATGCTCGAGTGTTTCTGCTGGCTCTCCAGTCTGCCCACAATCAGGTTCGCCTCTTCGGTCATCTGCTTGTCTATGTCCTTGCGCTGCTCATTGTATTCGTTGATGTGTTTCGCCTTGTCGAAAGCCACGGCGAAATCCTTTTCCACGAGCAGGTTCACGCTCTCCCTTCCGTTCTCCATACGTCCGGAAGCGTTGATCCTCGGTCCGATTTTGAACACGATGTCGCTCATCGACAGCGTACGTCCGTTCAGTCCGCAGATGTCGATGATGGCTTTCAGTCCGATGTTAGGGTTCTGGTTCAGCTGTTTCAGTCCGTGGTAGGCAAGAATCCTGTTCTCTCCCGTCACCGGCACGATGTCGGCAGCGATGCTCACGGCACAGAAGTCGAGCAGCGGTATCAGTCTTGAGAAAGAAATGCCGTTGCTCTTTGCGAACGCCTGCATGAATTTGAATCCCACACCGCATCCGCACAGATGTTTGAAGGGATAGGTGTCGTCTTCTCTTTTGGGGTTCAGAATAGCGGCAGCTTGTGGCATTTCCTCGTCCGGCACGTGATGGTCGCAGATGATGAAGTCTATGCCCAGCTCTTTGGCGTATTCAATTTCTTTTATTGCCTTTATTCCACAGTCGAGTATTATGATCAGTCCCACTCCCGTTTCGTGGGCGAAGTCGATACCCTTACGGCTCACTCCATATCCCTCGTCGTAGCGGTCGGGAATGTAGTAGTCGATGTTGGAGTAATACTGCTGTAAGAACTTGTAAACCAATGCGACGGCAGTACATCCGTCCACATCGTAGTCACCATACACCATGATGCGTTCCTTGCGCCCCATGGCTTCGTTGAGTCTTTCCACCGCGGCGTCCATGTCCTTCATGAGGAAAGGGTCGATGAGGTCGTTGAGCTGCGGATGGAAGAATTTCTTTGCGTCCTCTTCCTTTATTCCGCGCTTCGCCATTATCGCCGCTATCACGGGGCTGACTTTCAGGTTGTCAATCAGTTTTTTTGCATCTTTCTTTTGTTCTGGTGTAGGTGGATCGTATTTCCATTTAAAATGCATTTATATATTCTTTTTATTTTCTGCGCGAATAGTCTTTGTAGGGCGTTTCAAGGCACGTGGCCTAAGCCTTCAGTCCAAAGAGCGTGTAAAGTTACGAAAATTTGCTCAAATACTTATGATACCCGCAGGTTTTTTATATAATTTTTAGGCAAGTAGACGAGTTGACAAGTAGGCAAGCCTATCTGTCTCGACTAGTACGTTCAAGCAATTATCCAGGCCTGTCAACAAACGGAAGCAATATCCTTGTTTGTCCGTCTATTCGTCTTTTTTTTGAAAAATCTCCCTGCCAAATGTCCGAAATCCTTTTCTTTGACGTTATATATATAAACGAGAGATGAAACCAGAAGAGTTCAACCATATTATCCTGCCTCTTAGACAAGAGTTGCTGTCGCGGGCCTTTGGCATGACCGGAAACGGGGAAGATGCCGAGGACCTCGTGCAGGAAGCGATGCTGAGGCTATGGAAAAGGCGCGACTCGCTGGATGCTTCAGACAATATAAAGGCACTTCTCTACACGATATTGCGCAATGCCTTCTATGACGACAGGCGGCGGCAGCAACGGCATCCTTCAACCGAATTGTCAGAGGGTGACGCCGGTTTTGAGGAGCGAGGCGTGGAGACTCTCGACGAGATGGCGCTGATACGGAATATAGTGGAACACCTTCCGCCGTTGCAGCGTCAGCTGTTCAGGATGAAAGAGATAGAGGGTTATGATGCCGGAGAGATAATGCAAATAACGGGCTGTACTGCCGACAATCTGAGAAAGAACCTCTCAAGGGCGCGTCTGAAGATAAGAGATACTTATATGAAATTGATGAAAGGAGCAAGAGATGAAAAATGATATTAACGACAACAGAACGGCTTATATTGCGGAACTGCTGGAGAAATATATCAGCGGTGAGACCACTATGGCTGAGGAAGAGTCTCTGAGGAAGTATTTCAGAGAACATTCCGGTGATATTCCGGCGGAATGGAAACCATACAGGGCAATGTTCTGCTTCGTGGATGCAGAGGGGGAAACGGTTCGTGGCGAAGCTGATGACATTGCTGCTGAAGCGAAGCCTGAAGCCGTCGGCAAGACCGTCGGTCTGCACCGCAAAGTAGCCCTCTGGCTGTCGGCAGCCGCTGCCGTGGCGTTATTGCTGGTCTGTTTCCTCCCGTCACACCGGAGTGATGCGGTATGCTATATGGTTGAAGACGGAAGGGTGTACACCGACAAGCGCCTGGTGCATGCAGAAGCTGCCGAGGCATTGCGTAACGTCGGTGAAATGGCAGATGATGATCCGTTTGAGGCTATGCGGATGATGAGATGATTTATTGTCGGAGAATGGTGATGAATGTAGAATTATAATGTCAATGACTATGAAACGATATTTGTTTAGACGCACGATGTTCATGGCAATGCTGCTGATGCTTGCCGTTGCAGCGATGGGACAAAAGGGACTCAACGTTGACAATGTGTTTCAGCGATATGGCAGAGCCAAGGGATGCAAGATGGTGGTGATGGAAAACACCACGCTGCACGGCTATAAACTCAGAGTGTATAAGAGTCTGGTATACAAGAAGCTACACCATGCGGTGAAGCCATATCTCGATGCCGACAGGAAGAATGCCAAGAAGGTGCGCGAGGTGATTGACGGCGGTGAACTCGTGAGTGGATATTACATGATGAAACCTTTGCCGGGCGGTTACAACAGATACATCCTCTTCAGTTATGTGGACAGCCGTAAGGGTACGGTGATATATATAGAGGGAAAACTGTCGCCCGACGACATCCTGAAACTCTGTTATTCCAAGTATTGAGGGCTGCCCTCCGGAAATCCACTGAAAACACAACCCGTCCTGAGCCTTACAAAGGGAAAAAACTGTTCTCAGGATGCCAAATCGATAATAAAAAAACTTGAAATATGAAGAAATTACTATTGTTGGCTGCGTTCTTGCCGCTTTTGGGAGAGGCAGCAGAGAAAGAAGACACGACGTTTGTAGTGAAAGACAAGAAAATCGTAGTAGACGTGGATGGCAGCAAGACCAACGTCAAGGTGTTCGGCAACGATGGAGTGGAGCAGACGAAGGTCAGCGAGATGAACTTCGTGGATGGCCAGGAAGTGGAACAGGTATATGTGGGTTCGCCATTCCTGCCAACAAGCAATCTGCAGCACGTCGATTTCGCACCACGCTATCCTACGGTATGGTTCGGTATGGCAAACATCACCGGCAAGGTGTTCGGCACGAGCCAGCTCCACCATGCCAGGTTTTCAAAGTCGTTTGAATTTGGCGTCACCCCTTACTATATGTCGGTGCCGTTCAACAAGCAGAACAGTATGGGACTCAGTATTGCAGCCCAGCTCGTGTGGAGCCATCTTTGCTTTCAGAAAGACTATGCCGTGACGGAAACCGGCGGCAAATGGGATTTCGTGAAGATGGACCAGCGAGCCGATGGCAACAATATCAACTACATGTCGTTCCGTCTGCCCGTGATGTTCACCGTGGATGGCAGCTATGACTTCTATTTGGGGCTGGGACTGTCGCCCGAGATCCGCACCAATGCCTGGTATAAGATGAAAGGAAACATATCGGCAGACGAGACCTACAAACTCAACCGTCTGGGACTCAACATGTCGGTAGTCTGGGGAATCGGTCCGCTTGTCTTCAGCGGTTCGCTGGGTCTCACGCCACTTTTCAAGACAGCCAACGGCAAGAAGGCATATCAGAACTCCTGTTCTGTGGGAGTGGATGTCCTGTCGCTCGTGAAACTCATCAACTCAGGCAAAAAGAAGAACAAGAATAAAATAGATTTCTAAAGATTACTGTCCGGTAAATCTTTTCCAAGCTACATAACCCCAAACGGTCTAATGATCGTTTGGGGTTTAAGTTAATCGATATGGGTGAAAGTTGCCCCCATATCGCTGATTCTTAGTAAAAACAAGAATTTCTCACAAACTGTCAGATTGTCTGGTTTTCTGTTGTAACGCTTTGACAAACAGATAGTTGGCTGTTATTCGATTGTCAGCCAATTGTCTGGATGGTTTGCTGATGAAAGGAATTGTCAGATGAAATGAATTCAGGCGACAGGCATTGTCAATACTTTTGGAGCTTTGGCTGCATATTGTTTCTTTCCTAAGAAACCAACAATTGCAGTCCAAAGCGCTATAGATAGACAATTAACCTTATTCTAATTCGTCGAACTCACGTTACTTACTTGGCGTTCATACTTGTTAATCTTGCCTAAAATATGCGTTTGCATCATACAACATACCCCTTTTCCTTGTACCTTTGTATAGTATTAGAACTTGAAAACGTGATAATTTGGGTGTCGTACATGCTCGAAAACGTGATAATTGGGGTGCTACACATACTCGAAAACGTGATAATTGGGGTGCTGTGCATGCTCGAAAACGTGATAATTAGGATGTTTTGCGTGCTCGAAAACGTGATAAGAACTATTGTTGTTCATTATTAATGTAAGGAATAATTATGAAGAGGAAGATCTATAACGAGATGCTTCTGTGGAAGCAGAATGCTCAAGGAAAGTCTGCTTTAATGATAGATGGAGCTCGTCGAATAGGTAAAAGCTATATTGTTGAAGAATTTGCCAAGAATGAATATAAGTCATATATTTTGGTAGATTTCAATAATGCAGATGATAACTTGATAGAAATCTTTGATAAGTATCTGAGGAATTTAGATGTATTCTTCAGCTATCTTGCTTTGTATTATAATGTCACGTTATATCCTCGTGATACGGTTATCGTATTTGATGAAGTTCAGCTTTATCCTAAGGCGCGTGCTGCTATTAAATATTTGGTAAAAGATGGGCGTTATGATTATATAGAGACTGGTTCTTTGGTAAGCATCAATAGGAATGTTAAAGATATTGTTATTCCGTCGGAAGAACATCGTATTAATATGTATCCTATGGATTTTGAAGAATTTCTTTGGGCTGTAGGAGATGAGCAGCTAATGCCATTTATTCGTATGTGCTTTGAAAAGAAACAAAAGCTTGGTCCTCTACATCGTAAGGCTATGAGCCATTTTAGACATTATATGATAGTTGGAGGAATGCCGCAAGCTGTAGCGGAATATGTAGGAACCAATGATTTTATGAAGGTCGATATGGTGAAGCGCAATATTCTTTCACTCTATAAGGCTGATATAGAGAAATATGCTGTTGGCAATGAAATGAAGGTAAAGGCTATTTTTGATGAAATACCATCGGCTTTGAGTAGGCATGAAAAGAAATTCCGCTTGGCATCAATTAGCGATAAGGCACGTTATCGTGAATATGAATCTTCGTTCTTTTGGTTAGCAGAGTCAAGGGTGGTGAATATCTGTTACAACTCTACAGCACCAGATATTGGTTTGAGAATGAATGAGGAACGAACAACATTGAAGTGCTATATGGCTGATACAGGTCTTTTGATAAGTCATGCTTTTAATCTTAAGACTATTATGGGAAATGAGCTTTATCTGAAATTAGCTTTAGGTAAACTTGAGGTTAATGAAGGTATGTTGGTAGAGAATGTTGTGGCGCAGATGTTGAAAGCATCAGGACATGAATTGTTTTTCTATTCTAATAATTCTAAAGATAGTGCAGAAGATAGAATGGAGATAGACTTCTTGGTTTCTAAACCTGTTATAACAAATCGCCATAACATATCCCCTATAGAAGTTAAATCTTCTAATAGCTATACGATAACATCATTAAACAAGTTGAGAACTAAGTTTGCACCGATGCTTGCCGAATCGTATGTACTTCATCCTGCAGATGTTGAAGTTAAAGATGGAGTTGTGTATCTTCCTCTGTTCATGGCGAGTCTATTATAGATGTTGGTACCCAAAACTCTGCAATGATCGTTCATGCAATTTATTGGGCAGACGTCTGACTGCAATTCTGCCCATCCGGGGCAAGCAGCGTGCCCATGATGGGCAAGCAGCGTGCCCCGGTTGGGTAAGCAGCTTACCCCACTTGGGCAACATCAATGCCCCGAATGTGCCCGTTGATGCCCAAAACAGAAATCAAAGTGTTCTTTGGATGAAACAGGATATGGAACTACTCGGTTTGGCAGGTCTTGGTGCGAAAGAAACTGTTGTCGTTGTGTGTGGATAGTTTGGAAGTGATGATACTTCGGCTTTCAAAATGATACTTCTATGATACTTTTCTGTAAAGATACCAGAAAAATGTCATTCTTCCAAGTCTTTATAAACCAGAGACTTGACGGTAAAATAACGGCAGAAAATGATACTATGACACTTCTTTTCGGGAAAACTCTTTTATCTCCAACAGGTCATTATGGCTTGCATGGACATATAGTGAGTTGGAGAGTGCTGACGATTTGACCATGCTGACGATAACGACCGATTTACGTGGATATATAGTAAGTAGGAGAGAGGCGAGTGGATATTGAAGAGTGGTGGGCGTTTATATGGGAAAACAAAAGAAAATCCCCGGTACAAGAGCGTTTGTTGCAGCTTGTGCCGGGGATTGTGTATTCCGTTTATCCGTTTGTCATCGTTTGAACTTCCGGTAAATCTTCCATGCGAACAAGGCACCGTCGATGATGCCGACGCTCGAGCTGAGGACGCTCGACAGAGTGAAACCTTTCTGTCTGGTCTTCTTCTCCGGCTTGAACATCGCGTTCCATAGCAGACCAATTTCTTTCTGGTCTTTGTTCATTCCTTTGAGCAACTCTTCACGGCGAGCCGCGATGTCGTCCAATGAATGGAAATGCTGTTGGTGGTTCTGAGTCTTGTCCATAAGCTATCTGTCCATTAAAACATCGGTGAGGAATTTCACCAACGGACGCTCCACGAGCGGTTTTCTGAATAGGAGGAACAACAGGAAGGCAACCAGATAGAATGCCCCCACCACGCAGAACGCTCCAGCATACCCGATATAGTCGGACAGCCATACCGTGGCGGCGAGCGAGAAGAATATCAGTGTCATGATGATTATCAGAGCCAATGCCGCCACTATCACGAGTGCCGTTATCAGTCTGACAGACTTCTCTATCGCTCCGAGCTTCATGTATTCGCACTGAAGGCCGAAGTAATGACGGGCTAACTCCACGAGTCTGCCTATTATGCCGATGTTCCTATCACTTGAAAACATCAATGTCCTTGGATTTAGTTATTGTTCGTTTACCTTGTTCTTCTGTCAATCCGCCATATGTGGCAGATGGCTGGAGGCAGGTGTTATACCTCCTCGGATTCAGCTGCTGCATCCTGGATGTCGTCAGCCAAGTCACCCATTTCCTTGCGTGTCAGCTTGATGCTGTGGCGCTTGCAGAAGTCGTCGATGGCGTCAGTGATTTTCTCTCTTGTATCGGTACCCTTTTCTGGGGCGAGTAATAGACCGAGTGCTGTTCCTGCCAGAGCTCCGCCGAGGAATGCTCCGATGTAACCTAATGCTTTCATAATCTTCAGATGTTAAAAATTAGACTAAATGTTATTGTGAAAGCAAATATAGTGCTTTTTTTTGTATCGGCAATGCCTTTTTACTGTTTTTTTGCCTGCTGAAGAGATAAAAAAGGTATTTAACAAACTTTGTGTGCCGCAATCTCTTTATTTACACCTAATTTATTTAACTTTGCAGAGATTTTGAAAAATAAGAATGTATAACCAAACAATATAACTGAAATGAAGAAATATACGATAATCTGCGCAAGCCTTTTCCTGGCTGTTGCATTCACAAGCTGTGGTTCGTCTGAAAAAGCATACAGAAAGATGTATGAAAAGGCGCAGGCTGCCGACAACAAGACCGCTACAGAACAGCCTACAGAGGAAGTTGCAGTAGTGACTCCAGTGGTGGAGAAGCCAGCCAACGAGACCGTTGTCGTTGACAATACCGACAACGTGCCGGTGCGTCAGGGCAAGTACTCTGTGATAAGCGGTGCCGGACTGAAGTCGTTCAGCGTCGTGGTAGGCTCTTTCTCTGTGCAGGCAAATGCAGAGGGAATGCAGGGACAGCTCAACAACAAGGGCTATGCCGCACAGGTGGCTTACGACTCGGCTACAAGGATGTATCGTGTGGTGGCAACTACATTCGATACCAAGAACGAGGCCGTGCAGAGCCGCAACCAGTTGAGAAGCCAGTATCCGGACGCATGGCTGCTCTATAACCAGCAGTAATCAGAACCGTGGCACGCATACTGTCGATAGACTACGGAAAGAAGCGCACCGGACTTGCCGTGACCGACCCCCTGCAGATCATTGCAGGAGGGCTTGCCACAGTGTCTACGGCGCAGCTCTACGACTATCTCGTGAAATACATCAGCGAGGAGAGCGTGGAGCTGATTGTCATCGGCGAACCGCGGCAGCCGAACGGAGAGCCGAGCGAGAATCTGGCGAGGGTGAGACAGTTTGTGGCGCGCTGGAAAAACCATCAGCAGGTGCCTATCATATACTATGACGAGCGTTTCACATCGGTGCTTGCACACAAGGCGATGATAGACGGCGGACTGAAAAAGAAGGCGCGTCAGAACAAGGCGCTCGTGGATGAGATAAGCGCAACAATAATATTACAAAGCTTTTTGGAATCAAAGAGATGATTTTACCTATATATATATACGGACAGCCGGTATTGAGAAAAGAATCGGCTGATATTGAGAAAGACTATCCCAATCTGAAGGAACTGTTGGCAAACATGTTCGAGACGATGGAGGAGTCTAACGGTGTGGGACTTGCCGCACCGCAGATAGGACTGAACATCAGGGTGGTGGTAATCGACCTCGATGTGCTGTCGGAAGATTTTCCCGAATACAAGGGATTCAAGAAGGGATTCATCAATCCACATATCATAGAATACGACGAAACGAATACGGAGAGCCTGGAGGAAGGATGTCTCTCACTGCCTGGCATCCAGGAGAAGGTGACACGTCCTACACGCATCCATGTGCAGTATCTCGACGAAGACCTCAACGAGCACGATGAGTGGGTGGAGGGATATCTGGCACGTGTCATGCAGCACGAGTTCGATCATCTCGACGCCAAGATGTTCATCGACCGCATCTCTCCGCTGAGAAAGCAGCTCATCAAGAGCAAGCTGAAGGCTCTCTTGCAGGGACGCTACCGCTGCAGCTACCGCACAAAGGCGGCAAGACGCTGATGCGGGGCTTGATGAGCCGTCGTTTTTACGAAGATATTCTTTTAGAACAACAGACACGTAATCCTCATGCTACTATGCGCAAGATACTCTTATTGGTATTATGTTTCGCGTCGTTGACCTGTGTCAGGGCGCAATACAACATCGACAGATTGATAAGGGTAGGGCAGAGCGCATTGTATTATGAGGATTATGTCTTGTCTATACAGTATTTCAGCCGTGCCATAGCCTCAAAGCCGTATCTCTACGAACCGTGGCTGGGAAGGGGCGAGGCGAAGTTCAGACTCGACGACTATGTGGGAGCCGAGGCCGACTGCACCGAGGCGATAAGGCTGAACCCCTATGTGCCGGTGATCTACGAGCTGAGAGGACTCTGCCGCATCAAGCAGAACAATTTCTCTGGAGCCGTAGCCGACTACGACAAGACGATAGAATACGAGCCGGACAACAAGAACCTGTGGTATAACAGGGTGTTGTGCAAGCTGGAGGACAAGGATTATGACAAGGCGTCGGCAGATCTCGACGTGATGATGAGGCGCTGGCCTAAATATTCACAGGCATTCAGACTCAAGGCAGAACTGTGTCTGCAACAGAAAGACACTCTGCAAGGAAGCAAGTATCTGGACCAGAGTCTGGAACTCAACCCCTACGACGGTGAGGCCTGGGCGACACGCTCGATGATAAGTCTGGCGAAGTCGGAATGGAAAGACGCCGAGCAGCAGCTCTCCAAGGCAATACATCTGAAACCAAGCATGGCGGGATATTATGTGAACCGTGCGTTGGCAAGATACAATATCAACAACCTGCGTGGAGCACTGGCGGATTACGACAAGGCAATTGAACTGGAGCCGAACAATTTCCTGGCGCACTACAACCGCGGACAGCTGCGTGTGCAGGTGGGCGACGACAACAGGGCGGTGGAGGACTTCGACTTCATAATCCGTCTTGAACCAGGCAACGTGATGGCTATCTACAACCGGGCGCTGCTGCGTGAGCGCATAGGAAACCTGAGAGGTGCGATTGCCGACTATTCTGCATTGATATCACAATTCCCCAACTTCTGGGTGGGACTCAGCAACCGTGCCCGCTGCTACCGCCGTCTCGGCATGACGGCGAAAGCAGAGCTCGATGAGTTCCGCATCTTCAAGGCGCAGAACGACAAGTCGAATGGCTATCAGCCACGTTGGAGCAAGAAGAAGATACGCGAAGTGAGAAAGAGAAGCGAGATAAACTTCGACAAATACAACCAGCTTGTGGTTGACGACAAGGCAGAGGTGGACCATGAGTATGAAAACTCCTACAGAGGAAAGGTGCAGAACCGCCACCTCGACGTGGAGTATATGCCGATGTACCAGCTCTCGTTCATCCAGTACAACAACGGTGTGAAGTCGTATGTCGCTTCAGATGAAACCGTTGACCGCTTCAACAAGGAAATGGCAGAGAAGTCAGACGCCACGATACACAATGCCGGTTCGCCGCTTCAGATAACCTGTAATCCGAAGAGCCTCGACGAGGAAACATCGAAGCGCTATCTCGTGATGATAGACTCGCTGAGCGATATGATACAGAAGTCGAAAGACCTGCGAGGCGACAAGGGGTATCTGCTCAAAAGAGCCGTGGCGTATTGCGTGACCCAGAATTATTACGATGCAGAAAACGACCTTTCGGCATATCTGCAGATAGACAGCACCTCGGTGCTCGCATATTGGCAGAGGGCGGTATGCCTGACTATGTTGAGAACATTCGATGCGTCGATGGGAGGCAAACCGATGTTCAGTGAGCAGAAGGCTATCGACGACCTTGCCAAGGCGATAAGTCTCGACGGCAACAACGCATATCTTTATTACGACAGGGCAAACCTATATGCCGCATCCAAAGACTATGACAAGGCGCTGGCAGACTACGACAAGGCAATCTCCATTGACGGCAGACTGGCAGAGGCTTACTATAACAGAGGAATGGTGAGAGTGTTTGCCGGAAACGTGGAACAGGGAGTGGCAGACCTCAGCAAGGCTGGCGAACTGGGACTCGTGGATGCCTATGTGGCGATAAAGAAATATGGAAACAAGAAGGGAAAATGATAGATAAAGACATATTTAACGTATGTTCTTTCTTCGTTTCATAGGAAAATACTAATTTTGCACTTGTTAAAACAATCGCGGGTATTCGTATCACTCGCTAAAAACAAATAAATACAATTATGATTAAAATCACATTTCCAGACGGAACTGTTCGTGAGTATGAACAGGGCGTGACTGGTCTGCAGATTGCAGAGAGCATTTCGCCGGCTTTGGCCCGCAACGTATTGGCTTGCGGCGTGAATGGCGAAACGGTAGAGTTGAACCGTCCTATCAACGAGGATGCAAAGGTAACATTGTACAAGTGGGAAGACGAAGAAGGCAAACACGCCTTCTGGCACACATCAGCCCACCTGTTGGCTGAAGCGCTCCAGGAGTTGTACCCTGGAATCCAGTTCGGTTTCGGACCTGCTGTAGAGAATGGATTCTTCTATGATGTTATGCCGAAAGACGGCGTGGTGATCAAGGAGGGAGACTTCGACAAGATTGAGAAGAAGATGAAGGAGCTCGCAGCTAAAGACGAGCTGCTCGTGCGCAAGGAGGTTTCAAAGGCAGACGCCCTGAAGGAATTCAAGGCAGACGGTCAGGAATACAAATACGAGCACATCGACCAAGACCTTGAGGACGGAACCATCACTACATATACACAGGGGCATTTCACCGACCTCTGTAAGGGTCCACACCTTGTGAGCACTGGTGCCATCAAGGCAATCAAGATAACAAGCGTTGCCGGAGCCTTCTGGCGTGGCGATGCCAAGCGTGAGCAGATGACACGAATCTACGGTATCTCCTTCCCTAAGAAGAAGATGCTCGACGAATATCTCGTGATGCTCGAAGAGGCAAAGAAGCGCGACCACAGAAAGATAGGCAAGGAGATGGAACTCTTCATGTTCTCAGAGCGTGTGGGCAAGGGACTTCCTATTTGGTTGCCGAAGGGAACACAGCTGCGTCTGCGTCTGCAGGAGCTGCTTCGCTCACTCTTGAAGCCATATAACTATCAGGAGGTAATTACTCCGGGAATCGGCGGAAAGAGCCTTTATGTGACTTCTGGCCACTATGCACACTATGGCAAGGACGCCTTCCAGCCAATCCACACTCCAGAGGAGGATGAGGAGTATATGCTGAAGCCGATGAACTGTCCGCACCATTGTGAGGTATATGCCCGCAAACCACGTTCATACAAGGATCTGCCATTGCGTATCGCTGAGTTCGGTACGGTGTTCCGCTATGAGAAGAGCGGTGAGCTGCATGGATTGACACGTGTACGTACGTTTACACAGGACGATGCCCACATATTCGTGCGTCCGGACCAGGTGAAGAAAGAGTTCGAAAACGTGATTGACGTAATCCTCAAGGTGTTCGGCATCTTTGGATTCAAGGACTACGAGGCTCAGATTTCTCTTCGTGACCCTAAGGACACAGAGAAATATATCGGCGACGACCAGAATTGGGAAGACAGCCAGAATGCCATCCGCGAGGCTTGTCGCGAGAAGGGTCTCCAGTGTCGTGAGGAAGAAGGCGAGGCAGCGTTCTACGGACCAAAGCTCGACTTCATGGTGAAGGATGCCATCGGACGCAGATGGCAGCTCGGAACAATCCAGGTGGACTACAACCTGCCGGAGCGTTTCAAACTGGAATATACCGATGAGGACAACTCTAAGAAGACTCCAGTCATGATACACCGTGCACCATTCGGTTCGCTGGAGCGTTTCACCGCTGTGCTCATCGAGCATACCGCAGGTCATTTCCCACTCTGGCTCACACCAGACCAGGTGGCTATCCTGCCAATCTCAGAGAAGTATAACGAATACGCAAATAATCTTGCCAAGTATTTTGACGGCAAGGGCGTGCGTGCAAAGGTTGACGACCGCAACGAGAAGATTGGCCGCAAGATTCGCGACAACGAGATGAAGCGCATCCCATACATGCTCGTAGTGGGAGAGAAGGAGCAGGCCGAGGGTACTGTTGCCGTGCGTAAGCAGGGCGGTGGCGACCAGGGCGTGATGAGCAAGGAAGACTTCGCCAAGAAGATAAACGACGAAGTGGCTGAGATGCTAAAAGGCTTGACATTGTAATGAGTTTGTTGCGGCGCTGCCGCACAAGGATATATAGGATGGGCGTTTGCGATTATTCGTGAGCGCCCATTGAATTTGAAGGACGTGTAGGTTGTCTTCAGATTTCTGTTACTTATACCAGTCTTGCCAAATCTGTAGTTTTGGCTTCTTGAATCGGGCTCATAAGTAAGCCGTGCGGTAGTTATGTTCAGAATGCCGGCACTGGAGTCTGACTTAT
>CAVBFA010000001.1:28475-30777 GCA_963594595.1 Oscillibacter sp.
GAGAGAGGTATTTACCGTAAAATGCAAAAAAAACCGAAATATATTTCCGTATGCCGCCAAAAACTCGTATATTTGCAAGCCCAAAAGTAAGGACAAAGATATATAAAACAATAACGTATAAAATAAAATGACAAAAGCAGACATTATAGAAGAAATTGTTGCTTCTACGGGTGTGGCAAGAAAAGATGCAGCCACTACTGTCGAGGCATTTATGGAAGCTATCAAAAACAGTTTGTTGGAGAGAAAGGAAAATGTTTACTTGAGAGGTTTCGGCAGCTTTATCGTGAAGCATCGTGCAGAGAAGACAGCAAGAAACATCTCTAAGAACACAACAATTGTGATTGCAGCACACGACTTCCCAAGTTTCAAGCCTGCCAAGAGCTTCGTCAGCAAGATGAAGGGAGAAGAATAAAACAATGATATTATTAACAACATTATATTAAACAATTAAAAAACAATAAGATTATGCCAAGCGGTAAGAAGAAAAAGGGCCACAAGATGGCTACTCACAAGCGTAAGAAAAGATTAAGAAAGAACAGACATAAGAGCAAGTAAGACTAACTGCAGAGTTAGTGCTCAATGGAAGGTCTATTCGGACTGGGCATGTCAATCAATGCAGCAATCATCAAGAACGCGTATTTGTTGACATGCCCTTATTTTATCAATCAAGTTTTTGTATTTAGGACATGACAAGCGAATTAGTAATCGACGTTCAACAGAAAGAAATCTCTATCGCTCTTCTTGAAGACAAGAATCTCGTGGAGTATCAGAGCGAGCCGAGATCGGCGTCGTTTTCTGTTGGAAACATCTACGTGGCAAAAGTCAAGAAGCTGATGCCGGGCTTGAATGCAAGCTTTGTAGATGTGGGCTATGAGCGTGATGCCTTTCTACACTATCTTGACCTCGGGAGTCAGTTCAACTCCTATGAAAAGTATATCAAACAGGTACAGAGCGACAGAAAGAAACTTTATCCCTTTGCCAAGGCGATGAGACTGCCCGACTTGAAGAAGGACGGCTCAGTGCAGAGCGAATTGCAGCAGGGACAGGAGGTACTGGTGCAAATCGTAAAAGAACCCATTTCAACGAAGGGACCGCGACTGACAGGCGAATTGAGTTTCGCCGGACGTTATCTGGTCCTCATTCCATTTGATGATAAAGTTTCTGTTTCATCCAAAATTAAAAGCGGCGAGGAAAGGGCAAGACTCAAACAGCTCATCCACAGCATCAAGCCAAAGAACGTGGGCGTTATTGTGCGCACCGTGGCTGAGGGAAAGCGTGTGGCTGAACTGGACACAGAGCTGAAGGTACTGATGAAGCGGTGGGAGGACGCTATCAAGAAAGTACAGGAAACCCAAAAGCGCCCGCAGTTGGTTTACGAAGAGACAAGCCGCGTCGTAGCAATGCTCCGCGACCTCTTCAACCCCTCTTACGAGAACATCTACGTTAATGACGAGGAGGTGTATAAGGAGGTGAAACATTATGTAACGCTCATCGCTCCTGAGAAAGCAAACATCGTGAAGCTTTACAAGGGAACGGTGCCTATCTTTGACAACTTCAACGTAACAAAGCAGATCAAGTCGAGCTTCGGAAAGATTGTAAATTATAAGCATGGCGCTTATCTTATCATTGAACACACCGAAGCCCTTCATGTCGTTGACGTGAACAGCGGAAACCGCACACGTTCAAACAACGGACAGGAGGCTAATGCACTTGACGTGAACCTCGGAGCTGCTGATGAGCTGGCTCGCCAGTTGCGTCTTCGCGACATGGGCGGCATCATCGTGGTGGACTTCATCGACATGAACCTTGCTGAGGACCGTCAGATTCTTTACGAGCGCATGTGCAAGAACATGCAGAAAGACCGTGCACGCCACAATATCCTGCCGCTGAGCAAGTTCGGACTGATGCAGATAACGCGTCAGCGTGTGCGTCCAGCCATGGATGTCAATGTGGAAGAGACTTGTCCTACATGCTTTGGAAAGGGAAAGATAAAGTCGAGCATACTTTTCACAGACCAGTTGGAGAACAAAATTGACAAGTTGGTCAACAAGATAGGAATAAAGAATTTCTATCTTCACGTACATCCGTATGTGGCTGCTTATATCAATCAGGGCATTTTTAGCCTTAAGCGTAAGTGGCAGATGAAATACGGATTTGGCGTACATGTCGTCTCTTCTCAGAAGATGGCTTTCTTGCAGTATGAATTCTATGACAGCAAGAAAGAGTTCATCGACATGAAGGAGGAGAGCGAGACGATGTGACAAGCGTAAAAAGTAGTACACATCATGGTGCGGCATTATAC
>CAVBFA010000001.1:30787-39884 GCA_963594595.1 Oscillibacter sp.
GCATTATACAGCCGTAGCTGATGGGAAAGGCAACAAACTTACAACAAAAAAAATCGGGAAGCGGACCAATTGTCCTGCTTCCCGATTTTTTTTGTTATTGTCGTTATCCCGTTGATTTAGATACCGAGTTTCTTTCTGATATCCTTAGGAATGGCGTTCTTGTTAACCATGAAGTCCATAACCTTGTAAGCGCTGAAAGCCTTTGTCATATACCAGATTCCCTTGTAGTCGCCATACTCACCCCAAGAGTTCTTGATCATGTAGTACTCCTTGCCGTTCTGGTCTTTTGCCAGACCGAAGAGGTGCATACCGTGGTCGTCTGTTGTCTCCCAGTTGTCGAAAGCCTCCTGGCGCATCTCTTGTGTGACCTTAACCTCAGGAGTGTTTACACCGAGAGAGTCGAGAAGATTTGTCTTCTGAGCCTGAGTGAGTCTGAGCCACTTTGCAGCGTCGCTGCCAGAAAGGCTCTGAACAGCCTTTGTGTCGATGGCAACAGCGAGACCCTGACGTGTGAAGCCCTGCTCTGAAACGTCGCCACCCCACATTACGCTGTAACCATTGTTGATAGCGTTGTCGATGATGCGGTTGATGTCCTCAATAGGAACGTTGTAGCTCATACCCCAGCGCCAGTTGTCCTGTACCTCTACAGCGAATGGCTTGTAGAATGGGTGGTGAGTGTAGCTTGTGATGCTTACATAGTCGTTCCAATCCAGACCGAAGCTGTCAGCGAATGTTCTTGGAGTGTAGGTCTTTCCCTCATACTTGAAAGACTCTGGGCACTTGCCGAGATAAGTGTCGAGGATAGCCTGCAGACCCTTCTTCCATGCTGGAGACAATTTCTTCATGTTGCTCTTTGCTATAGCCTCTACGTATGGAGTCATTACAGCGAAGAACTCGTTGAAGTTGTTCAGAGAGTCACCATAGAGTGAGCCAGGTGCTGGCATAGCATCCTCTGGGCAGATACCATAGTTTTTCAAGCAGTGCAATGGATCCTCAGCAGAACCACCCTGAGAGAATGAAACGTCACCATGCATGCGAACTGCAGTGATAGCGCGGTCCATGTAAGTCTTGTTTGCAACAAAAGCCTCGCAGAGGTCTACGCTCTTGCCAGTCTTTCTCAAGATCTCGCTCTCGAAGAAAGAGAGAGTAGAGTAGTCCCAGCAGGTACCGCTTCTGCTCTGGTCCTTGATGCTTGTGATCTTACATTCTTTGATTGTGGTGAATACCGGCTTGTTCTTGTTTGCCGATTCCTTCTTCTCCTGAGCATTGGCTCCCATAGCGAGGCAAGCCAAGAGGGCTAACGTTAGAATTTTTTTCATTTTGTATTGTTTAAGAATAAATTAATGTTTTCTGATTTCCTGAGTTTTATATCATGTAGTCATGAACTTAGTTCTTGCTCATGAACTCCTCAACGTCTTTTGGATGATATGGGATGCGCTCCTCGCCGAGGAAGCGGCAACCGTCGCTTGTGATGAGAATGTCGTCCTCGATACGGATTCCACCGAAATCCTTGTATGTCTCCAGCTTCTCATAGTTGATGAAGTCCTTGTGGAGACCCTTGGCGCGCCATTCGTCAATGAGGGCAGGGATGAAATAGATTCCCGGTTCGTCGGTAACTACGAAGCCCTCTTCAAGGCGGCGGCCCATACGCAGACAGTTTGTTCCGAACTGCTCCAGATTAGGTCTTGTTTCATCGTCAAATCCCACGTAAGTCTGTCCGAGTCCCTCCATGTCGTGTACGTCCATACCCATCATGTGGCCCAGTCCGTGAGGCAGGAACATGGCGTGAGCGCCAGCCCTTACAGCCTCTTCCGTATCGCCCATCATGAGTCCGAGTTCCTTCAGTCTGTCTGTCATCAGGCGGCAAACGTCCATGTGGACGTCGAAATACTTGACGCCAGGCTTGGAAATCTTCAGGGCGAGGTCGTGGCAATCCTCCACGATAGAATAAATCTCAAGCTGTCTTTGAGTGAATTTTCCGTTTACAGGGAATGTTCTGGTATTGTCAGAGCAATAGTGTTCCATTGTCTCGCCGCCACAGTCGCAGAGAGCCAGTCGTCCGCTTTCGAGCACAGCCATTGAAGGATTGCCGTGCATAATCTCACCATGCTGTGAGAAGATTGTAGGAAAGCTTACCATCGCACCATACGAGTTGGCAATGCCGTTTACCTGTCCGCCTACGTATTTCTCTGTCACTCCAGGCTTTGTCACACGCATCGCTGTGGTGTGCATCTTGTAACCGATAGCGCAAGCACGCTCGATTTCCTCGATTTCCTGCTGTTCCTTGGTAGAACGCATCTTCACCACTGCCTTTATCAGTTCAACAGACGCAGCTTCGCACTGTTTGCTTGGATGAATGCCGAGCAGGTCGAAAATCTGTATCATGGTGTCATGACGGTAAGGCGGCAGGAAATGTATCGTGCGCTTCTCTTTCAAGGCATTGTCGCAGATAACCTGAAGCTGCTTCATCGGTGCGCTTTCTTTCACTCCTGTGCGTTCTGCCATATCGTGAACGCTGTCAACGCTTCCATACCATACGATGTCGTCGATATCGATGTCGTTGCCGATAAGCAACTCCTTGTCGTTGTCAACGTCGATTACTCCAACGAGTCCGTCTCTCTTCGGTCCGAAATAATAAAGGAAAGAAGAGTCCTGACGGAATGGATAATATCCGTTAGCCGGGAAATTCGCCGGAGACTCATTGTTGCCGAAAAAGATTATGATACCGCTCTTTACGAGCTTCTTGAGCTCGGCGCGTCGGTTGACGTAGGTTTCTTTGCTGAACATATCGTGTGTTTTATCTTTATATTATAAATATGTGAAATCGAGTCGCTTTGTGCATTTCATTGTCGTGACTCCTTGTATCTAAATCAGCGTTGTGACAGATTTGAGAAGTCTTCGCAAATTTGAATTTACATGCTATGAAACATCGATCAAGTTGATTCTTCTGTTTTTCTTTTGTTACATTGAAGGTTCACATCGGAGCCAAATGAGCAAAACGAGACATGCCCAATCTTTGCCATGGCAAGAAAAAGCAGCACGGTTGTGCAAGTTTTCTCTTTGCAAAGATAGATATAATTGCTTGAAAAGCATTATCTTTGCATAGAATTTTATAGATTTTTCGTTATAATTTCTTTAATACGTGTGGCTTTTACAAGCTATATAGACTCTTTTTAGGGAAAAAACAGATACTTATGAAGGTAAATTGGAACACGGGGTTGGTACTTGAGGGAGGCGGTATGCGTGGCGTCTTCACCAGCGGAGTGCTTGACGGATTCATGAAACACGACGTATATTTCCACTATGTCGTGGCTGTTTCAGCAGGTGCCTGCAACGGCTTGTCATACATGAGCCACCAGATAAGGAGAGCGCGCATCTCAAACATCGATTTTCTCATCAAGTATAAATACATAGGTCTGCGCTACCTCTTCTCGCAGGGTTGCATCATCGACCGCAAGCTTCTTTACGAAGATTTCCCCGACAAGCTGCTGCCCTATGATTACGATGCATACTTCAACAATCCCGATGAGTTTGAGATGGTCACAACGAATTGTCTTACCGGCAGACCGTGTTATCTCTCGGAGCGAAAGGACAAACAGCGCCTTATCAATATCGTGATGGCATCGAGCAGTCTGCCATACGTGAGCAAGATAGTGAATGTGGACGGTGTGCCTATGCTCGACGGGGGAATAGTGGACAGCATCCCGCTCATGCGCTCTATAGAGAAGGGACACAAGACCAATGTGCTTGTGCTCACCCGCAACAAAGGCTACCGTTCGACAGAACACGACCATAAGATTCCACATTTCATATACACGGACTATCCTCGTCTGCGTGTGGCGCTGAGCCATCGCTGCGAGGCGTACAACCGTCAGCTCGACATGATAGACGAGATGGAAGAGAAGGGTGAGATAATATGTATACGACCTGAGAGACCGATGGAGGTGGGACGCTTGGGGAGAGACCTCGACAAGCTCGAACGTCTATACGAAGAAGGCCTCATGCTCGGAGAGAAGTTCTGCAGGGAGTATATGCTGTAGGCATTCCCACTTCTCCAGACATTGCATATAAAATCATCCGTGAAACATGACAATGACCGAAAGGTTCAAGCCGTTTCCAGGATTTGATGGATATGATGGAAAACATCGCAGAATAATTTTTTGTTTGATGATACCCCGTATATCATGCAGATTTTGTAACTTTGAATTTAAATAGCAATCATTATAATGGACGAAAGACAGAGAATACTGCAGCTCAGGAAAGAGTTGCATGAACATAACTATAAATACTACGTGCTCAACCAACCGGAAATCACTGACCAGCAGTTTGATTTCATGATGCACGAACTGCAAGACCTTGAGGCGAGACATCCCGAACTTGCCGACCCGAACTCGCCGACGCAGCGAGTGGGAAGTGACCTGGGACATGATTTCCAGCAGGTGGCACACAAGTATCCGATGCTCTCACTTGCCAATACATACAATGAACAGGATGTGGCAGAATGGTACGACAGTGTGAAGCGAGGACTCGGAGGAGAGGACTTCGAGGTGTGCTGCGAGATGAAATACGACGGACTTTCAATCAGCCTAACATACGTAGACGGCAAACTCGTGAGAGGCGTCACCCGAGGCGATGGAGTGCATGGCGACGATGTGACCGACAATGTGAAGACCATCCGTTGCATCCCTCTCGTGCTGCCCGGCACCGGCTATCCTTATGAGTTTGAGATAAGAGGTGAGATCCTGATGCCATGGAAAGTGTTTGAGCGTCTCAATGAGGAACGGGAGAAGGCTGAAGAACCACTCTTCGCCAATCCGCGCAATGCGGCGAGCGGAACGCTGAAGAGCCAGAGCTCGGCGCTTGTGGCAAGTCGTCAGCTCGATGCCTATCTGTATTATCTCCTTGGCGAGGAACTGCCAGCCGACGGTCATTACGAGAACCTTATGGAAGCGAGCCGTTGGGGATTCAAGATCAGCCAGGGCATGAAGAAAGTGAAGACACTCGAAGAAATTTATGAATATATCCGTTATTGGGACGCGGAGCGCAAGAACCTTCCCGTTGCCACCGACGGTATAGTGCTCAAGGTGAACTCCCTGCGCCAGCAGCGCATCCTCGGTTATACGGCCAAGAGTCCGCGTTGGGCAATAGCCTATAAATACAAGGCGGAGAGAGCCTGCACGAAGCTCAACGAAGTGACATTCCAGGTGGGCAGGACGGGAGCAGTCACTCCTGTGGCTAATATGGACCCCGTGCAGTTGGCCGGTACCACAGTCAAGCGTGCTACACTCAACAACGAAGATTTCATCCGTAGTCTTGACCTGCATATCGGTGATTACGTTTATGTGGAGAAAGGCGGAGAGATAATTCCAAAGATTGTAGGCGTTGACATCGACCAGCGTCCTATCATAGCCCAGCCCGTACGTTTTATCACCCATTGTCCGGAGTGTGGCACACGCCTCGTGCGCTACGAGGGTGAGGCTGCATGGTATTGTCCTAACGATGCCGGTTGTCCTCCTCAGATAAAGGGGCGCATAGAGCATTTCATCTCCCGCAAGGCGATGAATATCGACAGTATTGGACCTGAGACCGTTGACGACTTCTACCGTCAGGGACTTGTGCATAATGTTGCCGACCTCTACACCATCAACGTGCAGCAGATCAATGGCGACGGCAGCCGTCAGAAGTCAGCTATGAAGATTATCAATGGCATCGAGGCATCCAAGCAAGTGCCTTTTGAACGGGTGGTTTTCGCCCTCGGCATTCGTTTCGTTGGAGAGACGTCAGGAAAACTCATTGCACGCCATTTCAAGAATATCGATGCGCTGAAAGACGCCACTCTGGAGCAGCTTCTCGAGATCGACGGCATTGGTGAAGTGATGGCGAAAAGCATAATGACGTATTTCCACAACGAGCAGAACATCGAGATTGTCGAAAGGTTGCGCAGCTACGGTTTGCAGATGGCGCTGAGCGAGGAGCAGACGGCACAAGCCTCCGACAAGCTAAAGGGAAAGAGCATCGTCATCAGCGGAGTGTTCCAGCATCATAGCCGTGACGAATACAAGCTGCTGATTGAACAGCATGGCGGAAAGAATGTGGGGAGCATCAGCGGCAAGACGTCCTTTATCCTTGCAGGCGACAACATGGGACCGTCGAAGTTGCAGAAGGCCGAAAAGCTCGGTATACAGATTGTCAGCGAAGATGATTTCCTGAATATGATAGAAGGATGATGGGCAACTTGTCAACTCGTCAACTTGTCAACTCGTTAACTCGTCAACAAATAAAACACTATGCCAATAATAAGAGTATCATCGCTCTCAGCACCGGGACTTGAAGTATACGGGTCGCTGACAGAGCGTCAGCTGAAATCCTTCTATGATGATTTGGGAGGATTGTTCATCGCCGAGAGCCCTAAAGTGATAAAGGTAGCATTGGATGCAGGCTATGAGCCTGTGTCTATCTTGTGTGAGGAAAAGCATATCGAGGGTGATGCCAAGGACATTATCCGCCGCTCCGGAGACATCCCCGTGTATATAGGCGAACGTGACCTACTCGCTTCGCTCACGGGATATACGCTAACGAGAGGTGTGCTGTGCGCTATGCGTCGCAAACCAACTGTCAGCGTAGCTGATGTGTGCCGGGATGCGCATCGTGTGGCTGTGATAAACGGTGTGGTAGACAATACCAACATCGGTGCGATATTCCGTTCTGCGGCAGCTTTGGGCATTGATGCCGTTGTGGTGACGAGCAATTCCTGCGACCCGCTCAACCGCCGTTCTGTCAGAGTGTCGATGGGAACGGTGTTCCTTGTGCCCTGGACGTGGTCTGACGATTATCAGCAGGAGCTCAATGCTCTGGGTTTCAAGACCGTTGCGATGGCACTTACCGACAAGTCTGTAGCTATTGACGACGAACGGTTGAAGGCAGAAAACCGGCTCGCCATAATCATGGGGACAGAGGGCGACGGACTGCCACAGCATGCCATCGACGCAGCCGACTATGTGGCACGCATACCGATGTCGTATAATGTGGATTCGCTGAATGTAGCGGCAGCTTCGGCAGTGGCGTTCTGGGAACTGAGAAACAGATGACGCTGTTTCTCTTCATATCTCTACCACCTCTCCGTCGTAAGACAAATGCATCCCTTCTGGAAGTTTCTGCTCAGCCTCGTCAAACAATCCGATGTCATGACAGAAATGTGTGAAAAACACCTGCTTGGCACTTGTCCTTCTTGCGAAGTCCGCCGCTTCGTCCACGAGCATGTGGGAATGGTGAGACTTGGTGAAGCGAAGGGCATTAACCACCAGATAGTCAATGTCTTGCAGATAGCCGATTTCCCCCTCAGGTATGGTCTTCATGTCCGTTATGTAGGCGAGCCTGCCTATCTTGTATCCCAGTATAGGCAGCTTGTCGTGCATCACCTGTAGCGGTACGACTGTCAGTTCGTTGATCTTCAGTTCCTGGTGAGGATGAATTTCATGCAGACTGATTTTGGGCACACCGGGGTAGGGATGTTCCACGAAACAGTATGGCATCATGGACCGGAGACTTTTTTCAGAAATGGAATCGCTGTAGACATTGATGTCGCCGAATTGACAGAAAGGCCGCAAATCATCCATTCCTCCTATGTGGTCGTAGTGGGAGTGTGTCACGAGCACGGCGTCTATCTTGCGGAATTCCTGTCTGAGCATCTGTTCCCTGAAGTCCGGTCCGCAGTCTATCACGATCCTTGTCTGTTCCGTTTCCACCATTGCCGAGCATCTGGTGCGCCTGTCGCGAGGGTCATGGCTCTTGCAAACCTTGCAAGAGCACCCTATCGTGGGCACGCCAACCGATGTTCCTGTTCCGAGAAATGTAAGTCTCATATATATCAGATGATATTTACTTCGGGATGGATGTCGATGCCGAACTTCTTTTCCACGTCGCTTCGGATGCGGTTGCATAGCGCCACGATGTCGTTGCCGGTGGCACCGCCCTTGTTCACGAGCACGAGGGCCTGTTTGGAGTGTACTCCGGCTCTGCCCAGCGTCTTGCCTTTCCAGCCGCATTGGTCTATCATCCATCCAGCCGGAATCTTCTCGTGTGTGTCGTCCACCTCATAGTGAGGCATCTGTGGATATAGTTTCAGCAGTTCGTTGAACTTGTCCTTGCTCACCACGGGGTTCATGAAGAAGCTGCCGGCGTTGCCTTCCACCTTAGGGTCAGGCAGTTTGGCGTCGCGGATCTTGATTATGGCGTTGCGCAGCTCGGCAGCCGTCGGGTCGCTGATACCCTCCTTGTCGAGTTCCGCACGGATGTTGCCGTAGTCGAGATGCGGGTTGAATACCAGCGACAGCTTGTAGGTCACGTGGGTAATCAGATATTTGTTCTTCCAGTCCTCCTTGAAGCGGCTTTTGCGGTAGGCATACTCACACTGTTCGTTGGTGAAGTAGCAAGATTTGCCTGTGGCAATCTCCACAGCCTCCACTTTGTATATTATGTCCTTCACTTCAGCACCATACGCACCGATGTTCTGTACTGCCGATGCACCCACCTCTCCGGGGATGAGCGACAGGTTTTCCGTGCCATACCATCCGTGTGCCACGCAGTGTGCCACGACATCGTCCCATGTTTCTCCGCTGCCGCATCTCACGAGCACTCCGCCATCGATGAATGTGGAGCTGATGCCCTTGATGGCAGAATGTATCACGGTGCCGTTGAAGTCTTTTGTCAGCAACAGATTACTTCCGCCACCGAGAAGCAACAACGGCATGTCCTCGTCGCTTATGTTCTTCACTGTCTCCTTGGCTTCCGCCACGCTGGAGAACTCTATGAAGCGGCTGCATTTGGCATCGATGCCAAATGTGTTGTGCTGTGCCAGACTGTAGTTTCGTAAATCTTTCACTTTCTTTCTTTTTTTAAGTTTAAATTTAATTATCCTGAATTCTTGAATCTTTCAAAATTGCAGTGTCATTTCCTTGATGTTGCCAGACCTATACCTTTTTCATCCTTCAGACCGGTCTTGCCGACTGATAGGGTTTTGAAAAGTGTGGTCGGAATTGAAAAACTCCCGTCGGCAGTTCTATTTGAACACTGTCGATAGGAGTCTTTCATGTATTAT
>CAVBFA010000001.1:39894-44296 GCA_963594595.1 Oscillibacter sp.
GTATATGAATCCGGAAGGCAACTCAGGAGCGAAAGCAGGCCATGTTTCTGGCAGGATGTCTCCGCTCATCGTGCTGAAGTCATCATCAGGGTCAGGACCATTGAAATGTATCGGTGAATTCAGATGGTGTGCCTGATAAGTCGAGTCGGTGGCGAATTTCTGATAGAAGTTGAGGAACGAGGCGTTGTTGTTCTGATACATCGCCCCAGTGTTCACCTCCACGAGCATCCACTGTCCGTTGATGCGGTTGAAGATGTATTGTTTCACCTTCTTTTTCTTCAGATAGATTTTCTCCACCACTACATTGTTTATCGACGTGTCTTTCACAAGCTTCATCTGCTTGCGGTTGTCGAAGATAAGCGTGTAGTAACCCTGGTTCATGAAGAAATGTTCCATCTTCCATTGCCCCTTTTCGAGCATCTTCTCCGTTTTGCCGTTTACCACCTTCAGCGGAAACTTGATTCTCTTCATCTGCAGCTTTTTGTTTGCGGCGAAATTGAAGATGAAATCGTCAAACAACTCATCGGCAGCCTTTGGCATCGGCTGTTCCGTGATGAGCTGTTCCAGTGTGTCGGCAGCTGTTGTGTCGGTGGAGTCGGTCATTGTGGAGTCGGCTCCGGATGCTTTCTTGTCAGCGCATCCCGTTGTCGTCAGCATCATCGTGACGATTGTGATGACAACAAATAGAAATCCTTTTCTCATCGTCTTATTATACCGAGAAATAATCTTTTAGAATAATGTTTACTCTCAAATTTTCGCAAAAGTACATATTTTATTATATACTGTGCAAACATTTTCTTTAAAATTTTCGTTATAGCCTAAAACTCTTGACATAAGAGCGATATTTCCGCGTTGTCAGGAAATCGTCTTAACCCCAATCCTCCATTATGGCATGTCGGAGAAATGGATGCAATAAGGCTCTTTCGTCTCTTTTTATGCGTGGAGCCAGCAGCCTGAAGTCAAATATATCGTGTCATTTGCACGTTTCTCGAAAAAATGCAGTAAATTTGCTCCCGAAATGGGTTCTGCCATCTTTTTGATGATAATGGCGGGAGCTTCTCCATATTTGAAATTACAAGAAAAATAGTATTTGGATATGATACTTGACAAGATTGAAAGCCTCCTTGCAGAGGTAAAAGAAATGACAGCCTCGAATGCTGAGGAGATAGAGGCATTGCGCCTGAAATATCTCAGCAAGAAAGGTGAGATCAATGCCGTAATGGCAGATTTTAGAAATGTACCTGCCGACCAGAAGAAAGAGGTGGGAATGAAAATCAATGAGCTAAAGCAGACAGCTCTCGAAAGACTCAATGCCCTGCGTGATGCCATCGAAACAAGCGAAGACGGCGACCAGGGACTCGACCTGACAAGGACTGCCTATCCGATAAAGCTCGGAACACGCCATCCGCTGACCATCGTCAAGAACGAGATCATCGACATCTTCTCCCGTATGGGATTTGTGCTTGCTGATGGACCAGAGGCAGAAGACGACCTGCATGTGTTCACGAAGATGAATTTCGCCGCCGACCATCCTGCCCGCGATATGCAGGACACATTCTTCATAGAGCAGAATCCAAACGATGTTACTAAGAACATCCTTCTTCGTAGCCACACCAGTTCGGTGCAGGCCCGTGTGATGGAGACATCGCAGCCTCCTATCCGCATCATCTGTCCGGGACGAGTATATCGCAATGAGGCAATCACAGCGCGTGCACACTGCTTCTTCCATCAGATAGAGGGACTCTACATCGACAAGAACGTATCGTTCACCGACCTCAAGCAGGTGCTCCTGACCTTTGCCCGCGAGATGTTCGGAGCAGACACCAAGATTCGTCTGCGTCCAAGCTATTTCCCATTCACGGAGCCAAGTGCCGAGATGGATATCTCATGCCACATCTGCGGCGGTAAGGGCTGCGGATTCTGCAAGCACACAGGATGGGTGGAAATCCTGGGCTGCGGAATGGTTGACCCCAACGTGTTGGAGCTTTGCGGCATAGACAGCAAGGTATATACCGGTTATGCCTTCGGTCTCGGTGTGGAGCGTATCACCAACCTGAAGTATCAGGTTTCCGACCTGCGTCTGTTCTCTGAGAACGACGTGCGCTTCCTTGAGGAGTTTGAGGCCGCTAAATAAAAGACTGAAATCCATCTTCTCTTTTCATGCAGACAACAGACGGCTTGCAGCCGGTCTTTGATGTGCGTTTGTGAAGAAGGTAGAGATAAATAATCATTAACGATCCCTGTTGACAATTATTTGATTGACAGGGATTTTTTCGTATCATGACTTACGTATGTCTGATAGACAACATTTTTAAAGGAAATGAATATGAAGAAAAAGGCAATTGTTGTGGGAGCCACGTCGGGTATCGGACTTGAGGTGGCACGTCTTTTGGCATCCGGCGGATATGAAGTCGGCATAGCAGGGCGTCGTGAGGAGAGACTCAGAGATATCATGCGTGAAACCGACGGCATCGTAGCATACAGAAGAATCGACGCGAGAAGCGCTGATGCACCGCAGCAGCTGCTCGACATGATACGGGACCTTGGCGGAATGAATCTCTATTTCCATAGTTCCGGCATCGGTTGGCAGAACGGTTCGCTCGAAGCAGACAAGGAGATTGCCACGGTGGAGACAAACGGAGTGGGCTTTACTCGCATGGTGACGGCAGCATACAACTGGTTTGCCGACAGCGGGAAGGCTGGGCGCATAGCCTGCATAACGTCGATTGCCGGCACGAAAGGACTGGGCGCTGCTCCTGCCTATTCTGCCACGAAACGCTTTCAGACGCATTATCTTGAATGCTTGTCGCAACAGGCGCGGATGCGCCGGTTGCCTGTCCGCATCACCGATATTCGGCCTGGTTTCGTGGCCACCGATCTGATAGCTGGCAGCAATTTCCCATTGCAACTGTCGGCAGACTGTGTGGCTGCTGACATAGTGAAGGCAGTGGAGAAGGGTAGAGAGGTGGTGACGATAGACTGGCGCTACCGCCTGCTCGTGGCTTTCTGGCGCTTGCTGCCGAGAAGTCTATGGGTAAGGCTGAGGTTCGTGAAATAGTGAAAAGAAAATGTATATGAATATAAGAACCATAATACTTGATTTCGACGGTACGATGGGCGATTCACGCAGTCTTATCGTCAGGACTCTTCAACAGACAATATGTGAGTGTCACCTGCCACAGCGCACCGATGAGGAGTGTGCCGCCACTATCGGATTGCCTCTGTATCAGGCTTTTGTCTCGATGTTTGGCATTAGTGATGCTGAGGGGCAACGCTGTGCTGATACTTACCGCCGCATCTTTATGGAGAACAAACAGGAGATGACCGTTAAGCCTTTTCCTAATGTCATTGATACCATACGCAAACTGAAAGCCTCTGGCAAGACCTTGGCGATAGCCAGCAGCAGGAGTCGGCAGTCGCTTGTGGAATACGTAGAGCAGTACGACATTATGGATTGCATCTCTTGCATAGTGGCTTCGGATGATGTTGATAAGGCGAAGCCGGCACCCGACATGGTTCTGAGAGTTCTTGAAATCATTGGAGGCACCCCTGATACCACTCTTACCGTAGGTGATATGACATACGACATTGATATGGGCCGTGCTGCCGGTACACTGACCTGTGGCGTGACTTACGGCAACGGCACCCGCGACGAACTCTCTGATGCCGATTTCCTGATAGACGACTTTTCTGAATTGATGTCACTTCTTTGAGGCATTCCTGAAGACCGATTTGTGATAATGCTTCTATCATCCATAATTTCCCCCACAGCGTGGGGAACAGAACCCCCTAATGTGGGGTTTCATTCCCCACGCCAGGGGGAATTTACGGCTATATGATTACTCTTGCAATTCAAGAGTCGAACAACCACTTCTCACTATCAATGCTCTCTGTCTCTGCAGTCATTGATAGAGCCACCACTTCAAAGTCAGATGACTTGGGAACAGGACCACGACGTGGAACATTCCCAGATTCGTTGACGAGATTTTCAGAGAAATGTTTGTTGCCACTTACCATCAAAACAAAGTATCTGTCCCTCCCCTTCGGGGGAGGCTAGGTGGGGGTTGATGACAAATGGCGGAGTTAGAAATTCATCATACGGGTTGTTCCGTTTTACATTTGCACCACCTCCTTGTATAATTCACCCTCCTCAAAGATATTCTTCAGGTGCTTGCTGACAGCAGGCATGCAAACGCAAAAAGCTGTGCCATAGTCATTGAAGCACAGCAATGTGTTATGTCCTTTATAAATAGTAACGCCTCATCTTATATTTTGAGAAGAATTTAAGATATATAAGTTTGTAATTTTGCAAGCTCCCGTTAAAATGTTATCTTTGCAACTTATATATATAAGGTATAAAAACTGCAAGCTAACAGAATTATGGAGATGGAGCTTCCTAAAC
>CAVBFA010000001.1:44306-48592 GCA_963594595.1 Oscillibacter sp.
AAACAATATAAATGAACGAGTAGTAGACGACCTGCAGACGCGATTGTCTGCAAGCAGTCGTATTTGTGTGGCTGCAGCTTCGTTTTCCATATATGCTTTTGAGGCGTTAAAGAAGGAGCTGGAAAACGTAGAAGAACTCCGCTTCATTTTTACCTCACCTACCTTTGTAAAGGACAAAGGCAAGAAGGAGAAGCGTGAGTTTTTCATTCCTAAGCTAAATCGAGAGCGTAATCTTTACGGCACCGATTTTGAGATCCGTCTGCGTAATCAGCTTTCACAAAAAGCTATAGCAAAAGAGTGTGCAGAATGGATAAAGCGCAAAGTGCGCTTTAAGAGCAATTCCACAGGCGACATTATGGGCGGTTTTCTGCATGTAGCAGACAACAGCCAGCACGTATATCTGCCTTTCAACGAGTTTACCACAACTGAATTAGGTTGTGAGCGCGGCAATAATGTTTACCAAATGGTAAATGTATTGCCGTCACCTACTGCAGAAGCATATCTGAAGATATTCAATGAGCAGTGGGATAATGAAGATAAGTTTGCCGATGTCACCAACAAAGTGTTGGAGTATATCGAGACAGTGTATCAGGAGAACTCTCCGGAATACATCTATTTCATAGCTCTTTATAATATCTTCCATGAGTTCCTGGATGACATATCAGAAGATGTATTGCCCAACGAGCGCACCGGTTTCAAGTCAAGTATCGTATGGAACAAGCTCTATAACTTCCAGAAAGATGCTGCCCTTGCCATCATCAACAAGCTCGAAAAGTACAACGGTTGCATCCTTGCCGATAGTGTCGGACTTGGTAAGACATTCACAGCCCTTGCAGTGATAAAGTATTACGAGAACCGCAACAAGAGCGTGCTCGTACTTTGCCCAAAGAAGCTGAACGATAACTGGCAGACATTCCGTGCCAACTATAAGAACAACCCTATTGCAGGCGACCGTCTGCGCTATGATATATTGTTCCATTCCGACCTGTCGCGCGACCGTGGCTTAAGCAACGGACTTGACTTGGAACATATCAACTGGGGAAATTACGACCTCATAGTAATTGACGAGAGCCACAACTTCCGCAATGGCGGTAACGTTGACGAAGAGGATCTTGACGACGACGATGATGAGCCACGCAAGGAAAACCGCTATCAGCGTTTGATGAACCGCGTCATCCGCTCCGGCGTGAAGACGAAAGTGCTGATGCTCAGCGCCACCCCGGTAAACAACCGCTTCAATGATTTAAAAAACCAGTTGCAGCTTGCCTATGAAGGCAGAGCCGACTACATCAATGAAGCCCTTGAATTAGACAAGAGCATTGATGATGTCTTCCGCAACGCCCAGACAGTATATAACAAGTGGGCGAAGCTTCTTCCTGAGGCACGCACCACAGAACGGTTGCTTAACGATTTGAGCTTTGACTTCTTCCAGTTGCTCGATGCAGTAACAATCGCACGCAGCAGAAGTCACATCACGAAGTATTACGACACCAAAGACATAGGCGAGTTTCCGAAGCGTCTGGCACCAATCTCACGTCGTCCTAAGCTTACCGACCTCAACAGTGCCATCAATTTCCGGGATATTGCCAACACCCTCGACACCCTTTGCCTTGCCATCTATACGCCGTCGCTCTATCTGTTTGACAGCGTAAGAAGCGACTATGCAATTGACTTCGATGGCGAAGGCTTGTCCATTGACGGACGAGAAAAGGGCCTTCGTAAGCTCATGGCAACG
The DNA here is from genome assembly GCA_963594595.1 of Oscillibacter sp. Taxonomy (GTDB): domain Bacteria; phylum Bacteroidota; class Bacteroidia; order Bacteroidales; family Bacteroidaceae; genus Prevotella. Next base: position 46,042 of record CAVBFA010000001.1, read on the forward strand.
AACCTCTTGAAGCGTCTTGAAAGCTCGGTCAACTCCTTCCGGCTGACATTGCAGCGCATTCAGGAATATATCACGGAGACAATAAAGCTTATAGACGAGTATGAGCAACGTCGTGGAAGTGAAAGTATCGACGTAAGTGAGTTTTCAGATGATATGGATAGCAGCGAAGGCGATACAGATCCGTTTGCCACCAAGAAGTCGAAGATCAGCCTTGCCGATATGGACACCACCAGTTGGCGCCGTGACCTTGTTTCAGATTTGGAGAAACTTGATTTGCTCCTTATCATGCTTTCCGACATCACACCCGAACACGACAGCAAGCTCCAGATGCTTATCGAGGATTTGAAACACAAGTTTGAAAATCCGATAAACCCCGGCAACAAGAAAGTGCTTATCTTCACAGCCTTTGCTGATACAGCAAACTATCTATACAATGAGCTTGCCGAAAAGATAAAGGCAGATTGCGGACTCAATACAGCCCTTATCACAGGAACGACAGACGGACGGTGCACAATCAAGAAGTTTCCATTGAGCTTCAATAATGTGCTCACCTACTTCTCGCCAATCTCCAAAGACCGTGCCTCCATCTATCCGAATGCGAAGGAAGATATAGACGTGCTTATAGCCACCGACTGTATCAGTGAGGGACAGAACCTGCAGGACTGCGACTATCTTATAAACTATGATATCCATTGGAACCCAGTGCGTATCATCCAGCGTTTCGGACGAGTAGACCGCATCGGTTCACGCAATAAAGTGATCCAGCTGGTGAACTATTGGCCCGACATTGAGCTTGATGATTACATAAAGCTCAAAGGACGAGTAGAGAGCCGAATGAAAGCCACGGTGCTTACCTCCACCGGCGACGACAACCTGCTTTCCGACAACGAGAAGGGCGATCTGGAATATCGCCGTAATCAGCTAAAGCGCCTGCAGGAGGAAGTAGTGGACATTGAAGACATGGATACTGGTATCAACATCATGGACTTGGGACTGAACGAGTTTCGTCTTGATTTGCTTGCATATATAAAGGATCATCCAGACATCGAGCACGCACCGTTCGGTATGAGTGCCGTAGTGGCGAGCGACGGTATGGCAAAACCAGGAGTGATGTTCATCCTGCGCAACCGCAACAATGCGGTAAACATCGACAAGAAGAACCTGCTCCATCCGTTCTACATGGTGTATGTAGGCGATGATGGCAGCGTGGTGTGCGACCATCTGCACCCCAAACAGCTGCTCGATGTGATGCGTCATGTGTGCAAGGGCAAGCAGGAATACGACCACACGCTCTGTGCCTCCCTCAACAAGGAGACGAAGGACGGACGCGACATGCGCAAATACAGCGACTTGCTGCACGATGCCATCGACAGCATTGTAAGCGTGAAGGAAGAGAACGACATCGACAGTCTGTTTTCAGTAGGAGAAACCACCGCTCTGCGAGGAGAGATAAAAGGGCTTGATGATTTCGAGCTGATAACATTCTTAATAATCAGATAATATACTTTATTTATGACAAAGAAAGAAGCCCTTCAATTATTTGAAGAAAAGAAGATACGCTCCGTATGGGACGACAAAGAAGAGAAATGGTATTTCTCTATAGTGGATGTTTGTGCGGTATTGACAGAACAACCAGATACAGAACATGCGAGAAACTATTGGAAAGTATTAAAACACAGGTTAATAAAGGAAGGTAACCAAACGGTTACAACTTGTAACCGCTTGAAATTGCGTGCAGCCGACGGCAAGCTCCGCCTGACGGATGTGGCTGATACAGAGCAACTGTTCCGTCTTATACAGTCCATTCCTTCTCCTAAGGCAGAACCTTTCAAGCTGTGGATGGCACAAGTGGCGAGCACACGGTTGCCCCCTGTTGAAAATGAAAATATAATAGAGGAGCAATGATAGTATTTCCCATGAATACCCTTGTGGGCAAGCCTGTGCCCAAGACGGCGTTCTACCGCAACCTGGAGGTAAATTCCAAAATGAAGCAGCGGTTTGTGGACAGCGTAGAGAGCATCATGTGGACGGCGAAGCTGGCACCCTCCACGCTCAGTGTGGCAGACGGAAAGACGGTGCACGAGATTGCTGTGTTCCGCATCGAACTGAAAGGTGAGGCCGTACCGACGGATGTGCTAGTCTTTATCGACCGCCAGATGCCTCGCCACACGCTCTTCTTGCTTCAGCACGATGATGACTTCTGTCTGCTGGTGAACTACAAGGAATGGCATGATGACGCTAACACCCGGTTTGATATAGTCAAGACTTTCCAAACCGGTTGGACTTCAGCCGATAAGCTGTCTTTATCGCTCAACGGGCAAGATATGGATGCAGTGTATTCAGCCATAGTAAAACAGGTGGCTGGGGCTGACATCACTTCCGGGGCAAAAGACATACATACTGCTGTGGCGCAGACGAAGGAGCAAGAGGCGTTGCGGCAAAAAATAGCCGCCCTTGAAGCTAAAATAGCTAAAGAGCGACAGCCAAAGAAGAAGTTTGAGTTGCACCAGCAACTTGTGAAACTGAAAGAAAACAAAGAATAAATGACGAC
>CAVBFA010000001.1:48602-77987 GCA_963594595.1 Oscillibacter sp.
ATTGACGGCATCGTTAAGCAATGATGAAGATAATGGGAATTCTTAAAAACGACAATAGAGACAATAGAGACAACAGGCTTCGCATTCAAACAAAGACATTGTCACTAAAGTTGTCTCTATTGTCTCTATTGTCGTTAAAAAAAACAAGTCTATTGTCGTTAAAAGATAATAAGTTATAATGTAAAACCGAAACATAATGGACAAACTAAAAATGCAAACCACCGACGGCGTGCAGGACAATATCAGCCGAATAGCTGAGTTGTTTCCTGAATGCGTCACGGAGGTTCTCGGTCAGGGGGGGGTAAAACTTTCCGTTGACTTCGACAAGCTGCGCCAGCTGCTGTCTTCCGATATTGTGGAAGGCAACGAAGAGCGCTATCAGTTTACTTGGCCCGACAAGCGCAAGGCCATCCTTGCTGCCAACGCGCCCATCAGCGCCACGCTGCGCCCCTGCCCGGAGGAGAGCGTGAACTTCGACACCACACAGAACCTCTATATCGAGGGCGACAACCTCGATGTGCTGAAATGCCTTAAGGAGACCTATCTCCATAAGGTGAAGATGATCTATATCGACCCGCCGTACAACACCGGCAACGACTTTGTTTATGAAGACGACTTTGCAAAGTCGGCTTCCGAATATCTCGCCAACTCAGGACAGTTTGACGAGCAGGGCAACCGTCTGGTGACGAACACCGAGAGCAACGGACGCTTCCACACCGATTGGCTGAACATGATTTATCCACGACTGAAAGTGGCAAGGGACTTGCTGACTGAGGATGGCGTGATATTTATCTCGATTGATGAAAATGAAAATTATAACCTAAGAAAGATTTGCGACGAAATTTTTGGTTCATCTAATTTTATAGCAGAGATTGTTTGGGAAAGAGCTTATGCTCCTATCAACATGGTAAAACATTTTTCAAAAAGTCATGACTACATTTTATGTTATGCAAAAGATATAAATAAACCTGTATGTAATGGCTTGCCTCGTCCAGAATCAACTAATGCTAAATATAGTAATCCTGATAATGATCCAAGAGGTCTTTGGAGGACAGATAACCTATCTGTTGGTCCGGTTGTACCAAGCAAAGTTTATGAAATAATAACTCCGAGTGGAAGGGTTTGTATGCCTCCTAAGGGAAGATGTTGGCTCTATACTAAAGAAAGATATGAAGAAATGGTTGCTGACAATCGAATTTGGTTTGGTGAAAATGGGGACAATGTTCCAGCGCCAAAGCGATTTCTGTCTGAGGTAAAGCAAGGTCTTACTCCAATGACTATTTGGAAATATACAGATGTCGGACATACCCAAGATTCAATGAGAGAATTGCGAGATTTGTTTGATGGTGAAAAGGTTTTTGATTACTCTAAACCAGTAAAACTTATGAAGCAAATTGTACGTCTCTACACAAATTCTAACGACAATGATATAATACTTGATTTCTTCTCTGGTTCTGCATCTACTGCACATGCGGTTCTAGAACTAAATGCAGAAGATAAAGGTAATAGACGTTTTATAATGGTGCAACTTCAAGAAGAGACACCTTTAGGTAGCGAAGCACGTAAAAATGGCTATATGACTATTCCTGAAATAGGTAGGGATCGTATTATCAGAGCTGCTTCAAAAATACTCAAGGAACACCCTGAGTTTATTAATCAGGACACAGGTTTCCGCGTCTTGAAGCTCGACAGCAGCAACATGAAGGAAGTGTTCTATTCGCCGAAGGATACAACGCAGCTGGAATTGTTCAAGATGGTAGACAACGTGAAGGAAGACCGCACAAGCGAGGACCTTTTGTTCCAAGTGATGCTGGAGCTCGGAGCGGAGCTTAATTCATCAATTAGGAAAGAGGAATTAGGAATGGGCAAGTTTACGGTCTACAATGTAGCCGACGGCTATATTGTGGCGTGCTTCGACCCAAAAGTGACCGACGAGGTGGTGACGGCCATCGCCAAGATGCAACCCGTGTATGCCGTGCTGCGCGATAGCAGCATGGCGGATGACGCCACAGCAACCAACTTTGAGCAGATCTTCAAGACCTATTCGCCTAACACGACAACAAGAATTTTGTAAGATGATTAAAACGACAATAGAGACAACAGGCTTCGCCTTGAAACAAATACATTGTCACAAAAGTTGTCCCTATTGTCTATATAGAGATGATTAAAACGACAATAGAGACAATAGAGACAACAGGCTTCGCCTTGAAACAAATACATTGTCACAAAAGTTGTCCCTATTGTCTATATAGAGATGATTAAAACGACAATAGAGACAATAGAGACAACAGGCTTCGCCTTGAAACAAATACATTGTCACAAAAGTTGTCCCTATTGTCTATATAGAGATGATTAAAACGACAATAGAGACAATAGAGACAACAGGCTTCGCCTTGAAACAAATACATTGTCACAAAAGTTGTCTCTATTGTCTCTATTGTCGTTAAAAAAAATAATGATGATAATACGGCTATATTATTCGTAATAAAATCGTATCTTTGTTCTTGACATATGTCAAAGTTAATAAAACAAGTGATATGGTAGACGTAAAAGAAAGCAAGACTTACATGTATGACGTTGTGGGCGCTATATATGAAGTGCGTAAAGAAATGGGAGTTGGGCTTAATGAGAGTTGTTATCAAGAGGCGTTGGAAATGCAACTCCAAGAAATAGGCGTGAGTTATAAACGCGAGATGGCGTTTAATCCCTACTTTCATGGAAAGAAGATGAAAGCTTCTTTTCGATTGGATTTCCTGTGCAAGAATAACATCATTGTTGAATGCAAAGCGGTTTCCGAACTCAATGAAAATCACAGGGCACAACTATTCAATTATATGCACCTTCTGAAATACCGTTACGGCATACTTGTGAATTTTGCGCCAAAATACTTTGAGATAGAACGCTACCTGTATGATGAAGATACGGATGAGATATTGAATATGTATGGAAATCCAATAGGCACAGATGAATGATAAAGAACGATAAGAAATAATTTTGATAGCATGAAGATATAATGGTGATTAAAACGACAATAGAGACAACAGGCTTCGCCTTGAAGCAAGAAGCTTATTGTCACAAAGTTGTCTCTATTGTCTCTATTGTCGTTAAAAATTTCACAGTCGTTTAAAAACAATTGTAGTAAGAATAATGAAGTTAAAATTCAAGATACAACAATATCAGACCGATGCCGTAGAAAGCACCGTCGATATCTTTAACGGACAGCCCAACCAGGGACTCTTGGAGTACAAGATGGACCAAGGAAAGGTGTACGTTATTGACAACGGCAGGCGCATAGAACAAAAAGGCATCGGTTTCAGCGAGTTTGACACAGGCTACAAGAATGGTGAGATAGTGCTTTCCGAGGATGAGTTGCTGAAGAACATCCATCAGATACAGACACAGAACAACATTCACCTCAGCAATGAAGTGATAAAGCGCCTCGGAGCCTGCCAACTTGATATAGAAATGGAAACCGGAACCGGTAAGACATACGTCTATATCAAGACGATGTTTGAGCTGAACAAGCGCTACGGATGGACAAAGTTCATCGTCGTTGTGCCAAGCATTGCTATACGCGAAGGTGTGAAGAAGAGCTTCGACATAACACAGGATCACTTCATGGAGCAGTATGGCAAGAAGGCACGCTACTTCGTATATAACTCGGATAACCTCAATCAGATAGACACCTTTTCGCAGAGTGCCGACATCTCAGTGATGATCATCAACACCCAAGCGTTCAACACGTCGATGAAAGAAGGTGGTAAAAACAAGTATGCCCGTATCATATACGACAAGCGCGACGAGTTCGGTTCGCGCCGACCAATCGACGTAATAGCAGCCAACCGTCCAATCATCATATTGGACGAACCTCAGAAGATGGGTGGTGCTGCCACTCAGACAGCGTTGGCACGCTTTAACCCGTTGTTCACGCTCAACTATTCAGCCACACACCGAGAGACCCACAACCCTGTCTATGTGCTCGATGCGTTGGATGCCTACAACCAGAAGTTGGTGAAGAAGATAGAGGTGGTGGGCTTCGAGCTTCGCAACCTCAAAGGCACGGAAAGCTACATCTACTTCGACAGCGTCGTCCTATCGAAGAACGAACCTCCTATGGTGCGCTTGGAGATAGACGTGCAGAGCAAGAGCGGCAATATCAAGCGTGCCTACAGGAACGTAGGCGAGGGCGACGACCTCTTTTATCTCTCAGGAGAAATGGAGCAGTATCGTGGCTATTTGCTGACAGAGATAGACCCTTTGCGTGGAAAGACGATATTCGGCAATGGCGTAACGCTAAATGTAAAGGACATTCAAGGAAATATCACTGCCGACCATAAGGCACGCATACAGATACGCGAAACCATCAAGGCACACTTCCGTAAGGAGTCGGCCCTGTTTAAGCGTGGCATAAAGTGTCTCTCGCTGTTCTTCGTCGATGAAGTGGCGAACTACCGCAAGTATGATGAAGACGGAAACCAGCAGTTGGGGCGATACGGCAAGATATTCGAGCAGGAGTATATGGCGGAGCTGAACAACAATCAGAACATGTTCGACCCTGACTATATGTCATACCTTGGCAGCATATCAGCCCATGCCACCCATGCAGGATATTTCTCGATAGACAAGAAAGGTCATTCGATAAACAGCTCTGTAAAGCGTGGCAGCGACCAGAGCGACGACACCTCGGCTTACGACCTTATCTTGAAGAACAAGGAGCGACTGCTCAGCCTCGATGAGCCAGTGCGCTTCATCTTCTCCCACTCAGCGCTCCGTGAGGGCTGGGACAATCCCAACGTGTTCCAAATATGTTCGTTGCGCCAGTCGAACAGCGTTTCGCAGAAGCGGCAGGAGGTAGGCCGTGGCTTGCGTTTGTGCGTAGACAGATATGGTGTACGTCAGGACAATGATGCGCTTCCAGAAGAAGTGCATAAGGTAAACCGACTTACCGTCATAGCCAGTGAAGGCTATGCAACCTTCGTGGCTGATTTGCAGCGCGACATCAAGCAAGACCTCTACGACCGTCCGACAAAGGCAGACGTTGACTTCTTCACCGGTAAGATAGTGACCTGCAATGATGGAGCGAAGTACACAATCACGAAGAATGACGCACAGGAAATTTATTTCCAGTTGCGTATGAAGAACTATATCACTAAAGACGGAGAGGTGACAGAAACATTCCGTAAGTCATGTGCAGAAGAAACCTTGTTGCCTTTAGCCGACGAGTTGCAGCCAATGAGCAATTCGGTGATGAAGTTGGTTCAGAGCATCTACGATCCGAGCGTATTGAAGGATATGATTGATGATGGCAGCAAGACGACAACGCCCGACAACAAGCTCAACGACAACTTCATGAAGAAGGAGTTTCAGGAACTTTGGCGACGCATCAATCATAAATATGCCTATACGGTAAGCTTCGACAGCGAGGAACTTATCGAAAAAGCGGTAGGCGCAATAAACAAAGAGTTGGAGGTGACCCAGCTGAGCTATGTCGTGACGCGAGGCGAGCAAAAGGACAATGCGACACTCGACGACATGAAGCATGGCGATATGATGCGACAGCAGGAAAGTGCAACAGAGAAACTGAAAACGGATATTGTAAGCAATGTGCGTTACGACTTGTTGGGCAAGATAAGCGGCGCAACACGTCTGACCCGTAAGACAGTTGCAACAATACTTTCAAAGATTCGTCCGCCGAAGTTTGACATGTATAAGGCAAACCCCGAAGAGTTTATTCGCAAGGTAACACGCCTGATCCTGGAGCAGAAAGCCACAATCATCGTGGAGCATATCAGCTATAACAGAATAGACGGGCAGTTTGACAGCGACATCTTCACGCAAGAGAAACACGGAGCCATCGACCGTGCCTTCGAGGGTAAGAAAAGCATCGTCGACTATGTGTTTACCGATAGCGAGGGAGAACGCAAGTTTGTTGGCCAAATTGACACGGCAAAGGAAGTGGCTGTTTATGCCAAGCTGCCAAAGGGATTCCATATTCCGACACCTGTGGGCAACTATTCTCCCGATTGGGCAATAGCGTTCCAGGAAGGCGAGGTAAAGCACATCTATTTTGTGGCAGAGACAAAAGGCTCAATGTCAAGCATGGACTTGCGCGAAATAGAAAAGAGCAAGATCTCTTGTGCCGAAAAACTATTTGACCAGATATCTACATCCAAGGTAAAGTATGGCAAAGTGGATAGCTTTGAAACACTGATGGATATTGTGAAATAAGAAGTAAAAAAATGGGTTCTTCGTCAATTTTGGTGGTAAAAAGCTGTTTGTTTATGGTTTAAATAGGGTTTGCTAGTATTTATGAATGGTAACGGGATATTTCGAATTAAAAGCAAATGGCTGCAAGCTGTTGATGAATAAGACAGAATAACCCCCGAAAATATTTATCTGATTTTCGGGGGGTATCACAATTACCGATTGATGGTCATCCGGTTATTGTTATTTCAGCAGGTCTGGTCGCAGACGCTTCGTTCTTTCGTAGCTCTGCTCCATCTCCCAATCCTTTATTTTTGCCTCGTTGCCGCTGAGCAGTATGTCGGGCACTTTCCAGCCTTTGTATTCTGCCGGTCGGGTGTAGATAGGCGCTGAGAGCATGTCGTCTTGGAAACAGTCGGACAGGGCGCTCTGCTCGTCGCTTATCACTCCCGGCACTATACGTACGATGGCGTCGGCCATAACGGCAGCAGCAAGTTCGCCGCCGGTGAGCACATAGTCGCCGATGCTTATCTCGCGAGTGATGAGATGTTCGCGGATGCGGTGGTCGATGCCTTTGTAGTGGCCGCACAGGATGATGAGGTTCTGCTTCATCGACAGGTCGTTTGCCACGTGCTGGTTGAACTGTTCTCCGTCGGGCGAGGTGAAAATCACTTCGTCGTAGTCGCGTTCGGCTTTCAGAGCCGAGATGCAGCGGTCTATAGGTTCACACTGCATCACCATGCCGGCAAATCCGCCGTATGGATAGTCGTCCACTCTTTTCCACTTGTCGGCAGAGTAGTCACGCAGGTTGTGCAGATGGATTTCTGCCAGTCCTTTCTTCTGTGCCCTTGCCAGGATAGACTCATTGCAGAAGCCTTCGATCATGGCTGGGAGCACGGTGATAATGTCAATTCTCATATTTGTCGTTAGAGTTCCTTCTTCAGCGCCTCTGCCATTTCGGTATACTCAGCGTCGGTGAGATATACTTTCTTTGGGTTCATCTGGAACACGCCGCCGAAGTCAGGTCCGCCCTTGTATTTCGGAATCAGGTGGAAGTGGAGGTGAGACAGCGTGTCAGAATAGGCGCCATAGTTAATTTTGTCAGGGTTGAATACTTTCTGCATGGCACGTGTCACCTTTGCCACGTCGGCCATGAATGCGTTGCGCTCCTCGTCGCTCAGAAGGTTCAGGTCGTCAACATGGTCTTTGTATGCCACGAGGCAACGGCCATGATAGGTCTGCTCCTTGAAGATGAACACTCGTGAAACGCTGAGTTTCGCTACTTCGATCATCAGATCGTGCAATGTCTCATTGTTCTGGCAATAGAGACAGTCTTTTGGGTCGCTATTCATTTTTTTCTTTGTTTTTAGTTGATAGTTTCTTGTTCAGTCAATTTTGTCGCAAAGGTAGCAAAAAAACTGCAAGCATCAGCTATAATCATCTGAAATGTGAATAAGTGACGGTAAAATAATACCTTGGTACGATTTGAGTGAGTTTTGTAACCTCTCCTTAGAGGGGCAGGCAACAGCAGGCGCTTATTTGAACAGCAGCGTTATCAGCGGTATTGTGAATATCGACGCCACTGTGGTGATGAATGTGATTTCTGTCATGAGAGCAGGGTTGCGCCCGTATTTCAGACAGAACATAGTGCCGTAGGATGCTGCCGGCATGGCAATGACTACGGTGTTTATGGCATTCACCACTTCGCTCACTCCCAGGGCCTTGAAGAGGAAAAACAGCGATAGCGGAATTATGCAGAGTCTCAACAGTGATGCCACGTAGACCTTCGGGGTGCCGATGATGTCGTGTAGCGGCAGACGTGCCATCGACGAACCTATTATCATCAGCGCTGCCGGAACCGTTATGTTGCCCACCATCGTTACCGGCTTGGCTATCAGTTCGGGCGTGCGGATATTGAATGCCACCATTAGGGCAGCGGCAAAGGCGGCTATCATTGCCGGCGAGAACAATATCTTGGGGTTGAGCTGCTTGATGCTGTATTCCCCCTTGATGAGCATCACGCCGGCTGTGAATATGAAGAAGGTGTTGGGCATGTTCAGCAGGGCGGCATAGAATACGGCGTGAGGTCCGAATATCGATGCCACTATGGGATAGCCGATGAAGCCGACGTTGGCAAACATCAGTGCGAAGCCGATCATTCCCTGGGCGTCATGGTCTTTTGCTATGATCCTCGGCACGATGAATCCGAATACCAGGAGTATGATATATGTCAGTATGCTTACTCCAAGCAGCGGCAGAATCAGCGTGCGGTCGGGCAGCGTGTCGCCCATTACCGACGAGAGAATGAGCGACGGACAGGTGATGTCGATAACTATAGTAGACAGTTTCTGGTCGAACTTGTCGCCCATATACCCGAGCTTGCAGAGCATATAGCCCAATACGACGATGATGAACAGAGTCACCATCACTTCCAGATTTTCCATTGTCCTGATATGTTTCGTTTTACTTATTATATGATGCCCATCATCTGCAGGATGTATGGAGTCAGTATGGCGGTGAATATGCCGTTGAGCGTAAGTCCAAGCGACGCATAGGCCCCATGCTCCATTCCATGTTCCATAGCTGCCGATGTTCCCACGGCATGAGATGCTGTGCCGAGCGAGATTCCCTGGGATGAGGGCATTCCGATATGGCCGTATTTTAGGATTCTGAATCCTGTTATGGCTCCGAAGATGCCGACGAACACTACTATCGTGGCGGTGAGCGATGGTATGCCGCCGATGCTCTGTGTCACTTCCATTGCAATTGGTGTGGTGACAGATTTTGCTGCCAGCGAGAGCACCACGATGCGGGATGCTCCGAAATACTGTGCCAGGGCAACTACCGACACTATGCCGACAAGGCATCCCACGAGCTGCGACATGAATATCGGCACCATCTCATGCTTTATGGAGTGGAGCTGCTTGTATAGCGGAACACCGAGCGACACCACGGCGGGCTTGAGCCAGAAGTCTATCTTCGAACCGCTTAATTTGTAGGTTTCATAATCAATGTCGGCTATCGTGAGAAAGCATATCATGAAGGCTATGCTGACCAGGATGGGATTAAAAATTGGCAGCTGCAGCATTTTTCTTACGAGCTTGGCGAGGAAATATACTCCGAACGTCAGCGTGAGCAGGAAATAATCGTTGTTGAGGTATTCGTGGATATCCATTTGCTTATAGTTTTTTTCCTTTTATGCGTTTTATTATCTTCCTTGTCATGATGTGTGTCCAGCCTGTGACCACAAGCACGAGCATGGTGCTCAAGGTCGTGGCGAGCACTATGGGCACTATCTCTTTTCCGATAATGTCGAAATAGAGCATCAGAGCCACACCAGGCGGCACGAAGAAGAAGCCCATGTTTCTCACAAGGAAGTTGGATATCGTCTCTACCCATTCCAGTTTTATCACTTTCACCTTCAGCAGAAAGGTGAGCAGAAGCATTCCGATGATGCTTGATGGCACGCTGATACCGGTGAGCCATGTTATGAACTCACCAACGGCAAGGCAGCCAATGATGATTGCTAATTGTCTGAACATTTTTATTATCCTGAATTGATTATTTTTTCTTTTGCATGGTCGGGAGAAGATTGTAGAGTCCGTTCTGAATGATTCCGAACTCCTAAATCTCAATTTCTTCTATCCCTCCGTATTCCACTGTGTGTTCGAAGCATCCCTCCTCCCTGAACAAACCTCCGTAGATGCCCGCACAGAGCAACACCCCGCAATGGGCGAAGATTGCCACCTGACGGTATGGCTTCTGCTTCAGTTCGTCGAGAAATCCTGCCACCCTTTCATATACCATCGGAAAACTTTCACCGTTTGTCGTTGCCACGTGCATATAGTCGTCATACCATTTCTGCAGGTTGTCGTCCTTGATATCGTCGTAGCGTTTCATTTCCCAGTCGCCCATGTTCATCTCCATGAGCCGGTTGTCTGTGACGGGGGCGGGATAACCGCAATAGTCTGCCAGCAGGCGCGCTCTGGTGAGAGGTGATGAGAACACGGCATCGAACGTTCTGTCGCCGAGTGCTTTCTTTGTCATTTCCGCCTCTTCAGGAAACGTTGCCGCCACGGGAACGTCCGTCTGTCCGTAGCACACGCCCTTCGGCACGTCTACGCTTGTGTGTCTGATTAATATTACTTTCATGTTTTTTTCAGTTGACGAGTAGACAAGTTTACATAAAGGTCACTTTTTCCCGTCCGTCTTTGATAATCTGTGTTTAATGCCACATGAACTCCAGCATCTTTCCTTCCATGGCGGCGCTCTTCATCGCATTCGACCATAGTATGGCGATGGTGAGATATGTAGTGAGTTCAATCAGAAGGAACAAGGCTCCGCAGCAGTCTCCCGTATATCCCTTGAGTCTCTTCCATATCAGTCTATAGAGGAAATACATCACTACGCATGGAACGAATACTATCAGATCCCATTCCAGCGTAAGCCGTGTGAGATAGAAGAACAGTCCCAGAGGCAGCAGTCCCTGCACGGCGAGACATATGCTTGCCCCGATATTCATGCGGCGGTATACATTCTTTGCCTTGGATTGTTCCTCAGTCCTGGCATACGGCATCATCTGTATAATCTGGCCGGCGAGCATCTTGGCATAGGGGTCGGCAGCGAATACAGACAATGCTGCAAGAATCGGAGGCATACACGAAAGGCTGAAAAAGAGCAGCAGTTCGTAGAATATTATACCCAGCACACCATATGTGCCGATGCGTGAGTCTTTCATTATGTCGAGAATCCTCTGTCTGTCGGTGCCTCCTCCGCCGAACCCGTCAACGAAGTCTGTCAGTCCGTCCTCGTGCAGTGCTCCCGTGATGAATATCCTCAAGAGAATCGCTGCCACGATGGCTATGTTCTGCGGCATATACATAGAACCGAAATATATCGTTGCCGCCATAGCCCCTCCTGTCAGCCAGCCCACTATGGGCCAGTATTCTACCACCGCTTTATATGATTCTTTCGGCGGCTGATAGATACGCCAGAAAGGCAGTCGGGTGAAGAATATGAGCGCTGCCCATACGTTCTGCCACCACTTAGAAGTATTTAGTGATATTTGCATTTTCAAAGTTGTTCATCTCGTTTATCATCCTCACGCTGCTCTCTATGATAGGGTAGGCGCACAACGCTCCCGTTCCTTCGCCCAATCTCATTCCGATGTTCAGAATCGGTTTCGCTCCCATTATCTGCAGCATTTTGGCATGGGCGTGCTCGTCTCCGCAGTGTCCGAAGATGGCGTAGTCGAGCACTTCAGGATGTAGGCGGCTTGCCGCAAGCATACATGCCGACATTATGAAACCGTCCACCATCACTATCATCCTGCGTTCGGCGGCCCTCAGCATAGCTCCTATTGCTCCCACCATCTCAAAACCTCCGAAATAGCGTATCATGTCAGTGGCGCTGGCATTGGGAAAGTCTCTGTTGAATTTATCCACAGCCTCTTTCAATACCTTGTGCTTGTGGCTCAACTGGCTGCCTGCCACTCCAGAGCCGGCTCCCACACAGTCGTCCAGTGGTACGCCTCCCATGAGATGCAGCCAGATGCTCGAAGGAGATGTGTTTGCTATTCCCATCTCGCCTATGCATACGATGTTACAACCTTCGTCGGCACATTCGTCAATGATCTTTGCTCCCGTAGCGAGAGCCTTGTCCATCTCCTCTTCCGACATTGCCGCTTCATGGAGAAAATCTTTCGTTCCCCATGCAATCTTCTCGTTCCTTATTTCAGGGAAAGAACTAAGGTCGTAGTCCACTCCCATATCTATTATTCTGAGCTTGAAGTTATGCTGGCGACAGAACATGTTCACACCTCCTCCGCCTTTCGTGAAGTTTATCATCTGCTGCCATGTCACGTCTCTTGGCGACAGGCTGACTCCTTCGCGCTCTATGCCGTGGTCACCTCCCAAAAGCAAGTGGCAGGGGTGGGAGAGTGTGGGGAGGAGAGTGTGCTGCACGAGGCATATCCTCAGTGCCAGTTCTTCGAGCAGCCCCAGCGAACCTTTGGGCTTGTTCAGATTGTCAATCTTGTCTTGTATTTCGTCCTTGATGCTATGGTCTGGCGAAACTATATTGAATTTTATCATGATAGAATAATATTTGCTTACTTTATCTTCACCGGAATACCGCTTACAGTTAGGTATACGTCGTCAGCCTTGGCCGCTACGTATTGGTTGAACCATCCGAGCAGATCGGTGAATCTGCGTTGTACGGCATTGCCGCTCACCCCTCCGCTGCCAATCTCGTTGGTCACGAAGATGAAAGTGGCATCCTGGTCAGTGAACTTGTCAAACTCTGCCTCAATCTCTTTCAGCGTCTCGTTGATGTCCGGCTGACGGTTTTCATCGTTGGCTGCAGAAAAGAAGAAATTCGTACACCATAGAGTAAGGCAGTCTATCACAGCCACCTTATTATATATACACAGCTTACTGAGATGTTTCTCCTCTTCGATGTTGGTCCACTGTTCTCCTCGGCGTTCCTTGTGCTTGTCCACGCGCTGCTGGAATTCTTCATCCCAAATGTGAGCCGTGGCGATGTACACAGGGTTGCGGGAAAGCTCCAATGCCATGCGCTCGGCGAGGACGCTCTTTCCCGAGCGTTGTCCGCCTGTTATTAGTATGATACGTTTCATCAGTGCAAAAGTAGTAAAACTATCTGAATTATTCAGCAATAGCAATGGATTATTTGACCAGTGGGCGAGTTTGACAAGTAGGCTGGCTAATGGGAAGACTGGTTGACAAGTGTGTTGGTCTGCATGTGGATTTCAGGAAAAAAAACTATTTGAGCTTGTTGCGAGGATTTTTTTTGTCAAATCATCTCTTGACAATTCGTTGGCTATATGCAATCTCGGGATGGCATATTAATATATATAGGTATAAAGTGGATATTCTTGCGCTATTTTGCGCAAAAAGTTAGCTTGTGTGATAAATTTGTTAAGAAAAGTTTGGCTGTTTTCAGAAAAATGTTTTACTTTGCACTTCAAGAATGTAGAAAGATTGTAAAAACTATATTTATAATTAATTTTAAAGATTAAGAACATGAAAAAATTCTTTACTTTGTGCGCAGCTGCTGCTTTGGCAGTTTCCGCATCTGCTCAGACAGTTACTGAGAGTAAGACTTTTGACAATTGGTACATCGGCGTAAACGGTGGTCTTGCAACAGGTATTCACCCTTCACAGCTCGGCTGTGGCGGTACATGGCTCAAGGATATCACTCCTAACGCAGGTATTCGCGTAGGTCGCTATTTCACTCCTGTATTCGGTCTCGCTGCTGAGAGCAATGTTTATTTCAGCGATCTTCATCATACTGGTCGTACAATGAACAACCTCTTCGGTAACTACACAAATACTTTGGTTAACTCAATCAACACCTCTCTTATCGCTACTATCAACTTCAGCAACTGGTTCGGCGGTTACAAAGGTGAGCCACGTCTCTTCGAGGTAAGCGGTGTTTATGGTCTTGGTTGGGGTCACGTATTCGGTGGCGAGGATCACGATCGTTACTATGCAAACTCTTGGGATTCTGCTGACAAGGTAGACTTCCTGACATCTAAGGCAGGTCTCGACTTCGCTTTCAACCTCGGCAAGGACAAGGCATGGCAGGTATATGTTGAGCCAGCAGTGGTTTGGAACCTCGAGGGCGCTCAGAAGGGCGTTCGCTACGATGCTAACTACGCTGACTTCCAGCTCAACGCAGGTGTTGTTTACAAGTTCAAGAACTCTAACGGTACACACAACTTCACTATCGCACAGGTTCGCGACCAGGCTGAGATCGATGGTTTGAACGCTAAGATCAATGATCTGCGCAATGACTTGAACGGTAAGGATTCTGAGCTCGCTGCTAAGAACCGTCAGATTGCTGACCTCCAGAAGGCTCTCGACGAGTGCAACAGCAAGCCTAAGTATGAGAAGCCAGCTACAGCTACTAACCTCCAGCCTACAGTTATCTTCCGTCAGGGCAAGTCAGTAGTTGATCCTGCTCAGTACGCTAACATCGAGCTCATCGCTCAGTACATGAAGAATCATCCTGAGGCTTCTGTAGAAATCAAGGGTTATGCTTCTCCAGAGGGTTCTAAGGAGCTGAACCAGAAGCTTTCTGAGAAGCGTGCAGCCGCTGTTAAGAGCATCCTCGTTAAGAAGTATAAGATTGCTGCAAGCCGCCTTACAACTAAGGGTATGGGTGCAACAGACAAGCTCTTCGAGCAGGTTGAGTTCAACCGTGTTGCTACTTTCAACGACAGCACAAAATAATAAGTTAGCTAAATAGCGATTTATTACATACTACGTCCCCGTCACTTCATTGTGGCGGGGACTTTTTCGATTAGTAGCTATTCCTCATTTTTCTTTTGTGTTTAGTCTGACAGTCATTGGGTATAGTCTCTTTTGTTATATCGTGTAGCGACATTTTCGTGTGAATTACACTTAACAGAGTGATATTTCGCTATTTATATGTAAAAAAAGAAATGATAATTTTGCAGTTTACATTAAAAAGTCGTAACTTTGCAGCCGCTTAACGTAAAATAGTCGAATGAAGAATGACAAAATGAAAAACCAGTACCGCGTGAACGAGCAGATTCGCGTCAGGGAAGTGCGAGTTGTTGGAGATGATGGTTCAACCGTAATGCCTACACGTCAGGCTCTTGATATAGCAAGAGACAAGGGCGTGGATCTGGTAGAGATTTCTCCAAATGCCCAACCGCCAGTATGTCGTATCATCGACTATAGCAAATTCCTCTATCAGCAGAAGAAACGTGCAAAGGAACTGAAGGCAAAGCAGGTTAGACAAGAAGTCAAGGAAATCCGTTTCGGACCACAGACCGATGACCATGACTATAACTTCAAACTCAAGCACGCCAAGGAATTCCTCGAGGAAGGCAACAAAGTTCGTGCTTTCGTGTTCTTCCGTGGACGTTCTATCCTTTTCAAGGAACAGGGAGAAGTTCTGTTGCTGCGTTTCGCCAACGATCTTGAGGAATATGGCAAGGTGGAGCAGATGCCTGCATTGGAAGGCAAGAAAATGTTCCTCTATCTCTCTCCAAAGAAAGCCGGTGTAGCCAAGAAGAGCCAGCAGAAGATGGATAGAGAGCGCCGTGAAGCAGAGGCCAAGGGTCAGACAAAAGAAGAGGAGGCTACAGAAACTACTGAGACTCCTGCTAACGGAGGACTTTTCGCCAACGCCAAAAATGGTGCCGATGCCCTGAAGAAGCTTCAGAAGTAATAGATAAAAAAAACAGGTGCGTAACGTCTTGGTATATACGTTGCCACCGCATAATAAATAACCATTTAAACATTTAAAAAAATGCCAAAAGTAAAGACAAACTCCGGTGCAAAGAAGAGATTTCGTTTCACTGGTACAGGTAAGATTAAGAGACGTCACGCTTACCACAGTCACATCCTGACTAAGAAAACAAAGAAGCAGAAGCGTAATTTGGTTCACACTGCAATCGTTGATCCTAGCAACGTTAAGCAGGTACGTGATTTGCTGCGTCTCCGTTAATCCTATTGTCTAACATTTTTAAAGTAAGAAGAAACTATGCCAAGATCAGTAAATCATGTTGCTTCAAGAGCAAAAAGAAAAAGAATTTTAAAGCTTACACGTGGTTACTATGGAGCGCGTAAGAACGTATGGACCGTAGCCAAGAACACTTGGGAGAAGGGTCTTACCTATGCTTACCGCGATCGCCGCAACAAGAAGCGTACTTTCCGTGCGTTGTGGATTCAGCGTATCAACGCTGCTGCCCGCCTCGAGAATATGACTTATTCTACTCTGATGGGTGCTCTGCACAAGGCTGGCATCGAGATCAACCGTAAGGTTCTCGCTGACCTCGCTGTAAACAACCCAGAGGCTTTCAAGGCTATCGTTGCTAAGGTGAAGTAAATCATAAGCAATCATAAATCCAAAAAAAGCTGCATTGCAATTTTCGCAATGCGGCTTTTTTCATACTTGCCAGTCGTGTATTTATAGCTCAGAAGTTGTTGCTTATTGTTGCTTAGCTTATGGTTTAATGGGTCTATGTCTATGCTTGAAGAGCACCAACGCCTTGTCTGGGCAAAGCATTGATGCTGTTAAACTTCTATCATTTTTTGTAATGGTATTATATTCCTTTCATTGATAGTGATATGCGATGACGCTTCTCGTCCACCTCTGCCACTCTAACCATGACATGCTGGTGTAGCTTCACTATTTGTGTAGGGTCGCTGACATAGCGGTCGGCAAGTTGGGAGATGTGTACCAACCCGTCCTGATGCACGCCGATATCAACAAAGGCACCGAAGTTGGTGATGTTGGTGATGATACCTGGCACTACCATCCCCACCTTGAGGTCGGCAATAGATTGTATGCTGTTGTCAAATTCAAATTCTTCAATCTGTTCTCTTGGGTCACGTCCCGGTTTCTCCAGTTCGTTGATGATGTCAGTGAGTGTAGGTATACCCACAGTGTCAGTTACATAGCGTTTTATGTCTATGCCCTCACGCTTCTTCTTGTCAACAATCAGGTCGCCGACAGAGCAGTGGCAGTCTTTAGCCATCTGTTCAACTATTTTATAGCTTTCAGGATGTACAGCACTGTTGTCCAGAGGATTACGGGCTCCTGGTATGCGAAGGAATCCTGCGCATTGTTCAAAGGCTGCCGGACCTAGACGTGGTACTCGTTTCAATTGTGCTCTGCTTTGGAACGGACCGTTTTCACGGCGATATTCCACGATGTTCTTTGCCAATGCAGGTCCCAGACCGCTGACATATGTTAGCAGATGGCGGCTTGCCGTATTGAGGTCTACGCCCACCGAGTTTACGCAACTCTCCACCGTCATGTCAAGACTCTTGCGGAGCTTCGTCTGGTCAACGTCGTGCTGATATTGTCCCACACCGATACTTTTCGGATCTATTTTCACTAATTCGGCAAGAGGGTCCATAAGTCGTCTGCCTATCGACACGGCGCCACGCACAGTGACGTCTTCTGTCGGGAATTCCTCTCGTGCTGTTTCAGAAGCAGAATACACCGAAGCACCGTCCTCACTTACCACAAATTGCTTTATTTCGTCAGCGAGATGCAGTGAGCGGATGAATGCGGAAGTTTCGCGACTTGCCGTGCCGTTGCCAATGGCTATTGCTTCGATACGGTAATCCTTTATCATCTTGAGCATCTGTTGTGAGGCTTGCTGAACCTTGTTTACAGGAGGGTGGGGGAATATAGCCTCGTGGTGTAGCAGATTGCCCTGTGCGTCCAGGCATACTATCTTGCATCCCGTTCTGAATCCTGGGTCTACTCCCATCACTCGTTTCTGACCAAGTGGGGCAGAGAGCAACAGTTGTCGCAGGTTTTCTGCAAACACGCCGATTGCCTCCTCGTCGGCTTTTTCCTTGCTCAGATTTGCAAATTCCGTTTCTATGGCAGGTTTGAGAAGTCTTTTGTATGAGTCGTCTACAGCTTCACCCACCAGTGAGGAGCAGCGTCCGTAGCCACGGACGAAGAATCTTTTAAGCCTCTCGGCACATTCATCATCGTCGGCAGATATTGAAATTCGGAGTATACCTTCGCTTTCGCCACGGCGCATGGCAAGCAGACGATGGGATGAGCATCTGCGTAGCGGTTCGGAGAAGTCGAAATAGTCTGAGAATTTCGCAGCCTCTTCACTGTCTGCCTTTGCCTTGACAACTTTCGACGATATTATGGCACCGCGGCGGAAAGCCTGTCTCACGGTCTGTCTGCTGCGTTCGTCTTCGCTCACAGTCTCGGCAATGATATCTTGTGCTCCGCGAATGGCAGCCGCTACATCTTTCACGCCATCTTTAACGAAGCGTTGTGCGGCAGCTTCCGGATTGTTTTCTCTTTGCATAATGAGAATTACAGAAAGCGGTTCCAGTCCTTGTTCGCGAGCCATCTGTGCTCTGGTACGACGTTTGGGCTTGAATGGCATGTAAATGTCTTCCAGTTCGTCAGCATCCCAGCAGAGGTCTATGCGTTGTAGCAACGCGTCTGTCATCTTTCCTTGGTCAGTGATGGTCTTCACCACAGTTTCTTTGCGTTTGCTTATTTCTTTTAGCTTGTCGAAGGCGTCGCTGATGGCAGTAATCTTCACTTCGTCGAGACCTCCTGTGCGTTCCTTGCGGTAGCGGCTGATGAATGGGATGGTGCATCCCTCTTCGAGCAACTGGAGAGTGTTTTCAGTACTTCGGCGACTGATAGATAGCCGGGCGGCTATGATTTCTGAGAATTTTTCAATGTTCATTGTTGTATTTCTTAATCAACTGTTCTTTTTGCTTACATGTTAACGGAAAAATAGAATAAAGATTGTGCAACATGTGGAAATTAGTTGTGAATAAAACAAGGCCCGGAGATGATATAATCTCCGAGCCTTTGCGAACATAAAAAACTATTGGTAAGGTGAGTGGTGTGTTGTCTTATTTTCTGTTGGCTACACGCTGTTTGATTTGCTGAAGCCTGTCTTGATAGTAGTTCTTCACGTCAGACCATTTGTAGTATGGCCATGAATCGGTGGCTACCGGGATGTGGCATTCCTTCTCGTTGTGGAGGAATTTCACGATGATATTGCCAGCCTTGTTGCGGAAGAATACAATCTGAATGTT
Organism: Oscillibacter sp.; assembly: GCA_963594595.1. Lineage (GTDB taxonomy): Bacteria > Bacteroidota > Bacteroidia > Bacteroidales > Bacteroidaceae > Prevotella. The sequence continues at coordinate 67,400 of CAVBFA010000001.1, forward strand.
GCTTGCCATCGGCGTGGCCTTGAAGTCAGCCCAGTGTTTGTATACCTCTTCAGGTTTCCTTACTTCCACATCAAAACCATCGATCTGCAGGAGTGCAAGTAGTGGAATGACGTTTCCGTCGTGGCCGAATCTTAGGTCAGCAGCCATATCGCCATTGCTGATAGCCTTGTCTGCACATTCAAGGATATTCTCAACGAGTGTTGATGCGTTTGCCATTACCAGTCCGTCGCTCATCTTTGGATTGGCATTGCCGATATAGAAGCGGTAGTTTACGCACTGCCACATGTCGAAGAGTTCTTGTGGTGTGAAAATATCGTAGAACGTCACGCCTTTGGTCTCTATGTCCTGCATGTCTGAAGCAATCCAGTAGAATGCCCATGCGAGTTTCTCCGGATTTACCTGGCAGCGGATAAAGTCGGCATCTGAAAACAGTGAATTTACGAGGCGGGCAGGTTTCACATGTTCTGCCTCAAACTTGCGGTATTCCTCCACCCACGGACCGGTCTCGCCATGAGTGAACTTGTTGGACTCATCGGTATGGTAGTTCAGATATGACATGTTGCGCTCCGCCATTTCGTAGTCGACAGAGAGTTGCGGATATATACCTTTCAGTCCGTCGCAGAATGCCGCCATGCTCATGGCACAACGGTATACGACAGTGGAACGGGCGAATACGCGGCGTTTGCCTTTGAACACTTCTGGATAATTGCGGGCCATTCTCTCTGCAATGCCCTTGTGCTGTCTTGCTCCCAGTGGAGTGAGGTCGCCGCCGCGTCCGCGTGTTTCTGTGAACACCTTGCGAAGACGCTGCAGCACGTCCTTTCCGAGTGGCGTTATGCATCCTTCTTTTTCAGCCTTCTCAAGCAGTGAGATGGTCATGGTGAAGTCGCCGTCGCCCAAGAGATAGCGGGAACCGTGGCGTCCGTAATGGCTTACGTAGAATGGTGTGTAGCCTTTGGGAGCCGGAGTCTGGCGTGTTGTCACTTCTGGGTATGCGAGATATACGCCTCCCGACTTGTTGAGATCGGCACTGATCTCTTCGAATGATGTCTGTGCCATCGCACCGTTGGCTGCCAAGGCGATGGTCAGTGTGAGTAGTGTGTGTCTGATTGATATCATAATGTTTGTTTTTAGTTGACAAGTTGACAAGGATGTTTCCTTTGATTGTCAGAAGCGAAACAATTTCCTTGTCTACTTGTCTACTCGTCTACTTGTTAACTCGTCTACTTGTTAACTTGTCACTTGTTAACTTGTTAATTGGCATAACCGTCGTTCTGCTTCAGCATAGGCATGTTGGAGAACTCTGTCTGAGGGATTGGGAATACCTTCAGGTAATCCTCTACGTCAGCACCTTCGCGCACACCGTTCTTCCAATCCCAGTTGCGTCCGCTTGTGAATTTGCCAAAGCGCACGAGGTCGGTACGGCGCACAAGTTCTGTGGCAAGTTCGCGCTGACGCTCGGCGAGGATGAAGTCGAGGTTGAGGTCGCTCATCTGTATATCTCCCGAAACATCTGAACGCACACCGTCCTTGGCGTATTTGCCTGACATGTAGGCGCGTTCGCGTATTTCATTTACGTAGCCTAATGCTTCATCCATAGTGCCGTTGGCACCTCTGAGAATAGCCTCGGCAGCTATGAGATAAGCTTCGGCAGAACGGAACAGAGGGAAGTCGATGGATGAATATGCGTCACCCTGCTCTGGCAGAGAATTGTCACGGTTTACGTTGCGCCATTTGATGTAGCCGTAGCCACAGGTGAAGGTGCTCGTCATGTTGCCCTTCTCGTCCCATGTGTCCTTTGTCTGGTTTGGCAGAGCCGTCATGAACTGAGCTCGCTTGTCCATCTTCTTGTCGCCCCAAGTGTCGTTTGGGTCGAATACCACATCCTGAGCGTCGAAAGCGTTAACGAGAGTGGTCTTCGCCCTTACGTTGCCCCATCCGCGAGAACCAACGCCTGTCGTGTAAAGCTCGTTCATCGGTCCGTTAACGAATGCCTTTACGTAGAAGTTCGTTCCGGCGGAGCTTTGTGCTCTGAGTCCGTCCTGAACGAGAGGCCAGATGATTTCGCTACATTTGTCGTTGTCGGCGAGGAAGATTGTACGATAGTCCGAAGCCAATGGATAAGTACCGTCGTTGATAACCATCTTGGCATATTTGAGAGCGTCGTTGTAGCGGTTCTCGCCAGTCCATGATTCTGCGTTTATATACATTCTGGAGAGCAGGAACCATGCTGCCACGCGGTCGATACGTCCATATACGTTTTCGCCTGGAGCCTTGAGTTCTGTGTCTATGGCGAGGAGTTCGCTCTCTGCAAAGTCGAATATCTGCTTGCGTGTCCACTGTTGTGGTATGTCCTTCACGCCAGTGTTCTCGTCGATGTATGGCACGCCGCCGAAGAGGTCGCACAAGGTAGCATAGCAGTAGGCGCGGATGAATCGTGCCTCTGCACGGTAGCTGGCACATTCGCTGCCAAGTTCATTCCATAGTCCGCGGCTCTTGAGCTTGCTCTCGGTACATTCGCGCAACAACTCGTTGCAGTATGCTATCGACATGTAGAGACGCTGGTAGGTCCAGCGGATGACAGAAGCGTTGGATGCGTCCCACTGGAGGTTCAGACATTTGCGCAGTCCGTTAGATGATGATGGCATGATGAAGTTGTCTGTTGGCAACTCCTGCAGATAGAACATGAGGCGCACATAGCTAGAATATCCTTCGTTGGCTCCCTCAAGGTCACCGTCGCCACCGTCGCCGCCTTTCTGTCCTGTGAGGATAAGCGAGCTGTAGCATTTTGCAAGTACTCCTGTATAGCCGTCGGCTGTCTGATAGACCTTTTCGCTCACCAGCTCATTGTCGTCGAGAGGCATGGTGTCGAGGTCGCTGAAACATGATGTGAGGAGGCATCCCAGGATGCCCAGCAACATTGTTTTCAATATATTCTTTTTCATAAGTTGTGTTCATTTTATTGATTGACGAGGAAATTGTTTCATTCATTGACCATTTCTCCCGTCAGATCATTTACTTTATTTAAAAATTCAGATTAGCAGATATTGAGAAGGTGCGTGGACGAGGGTATACGTCGCGGTCGATACCGTTGTATATCTCAGGATCCAGACCCGAATAACCGGTTATTACACATACATTCTGAACTGCTGCCGAGAGACGCAGGCTGCTCGATGAGTTCCATAGTTTGTGGAATGTGTAGCCCAGCGTGATGTTGTCGATACGGAAGAAGTCACCCTTCTCAAGGAAGTAATCCGAATAGAGCTGCTGCTGCTGGAATCCGCTCTGTGCTGTAGTCTTCAGGATATTTGAGAAGTTGCCCTGATCGCTATATACCTGCTGCTGGTATTGGTTGGCTGCCACATAATTATATATGTAGTTTCCGAAAGAACCATGGCCCGTGATGCCCAACTCCCAGTTCTTGTATGTGAACTGAGTGTTGAAACCGAGATATGACTTTGGCAGGGCGCAGCGGCTGGCATGGCGTGTCTCCTTAGAAGAAACGCTACCGTCAGGCTGTACGTACTGACCTTCGATAGGCTTGCCATTCTCGTCGTATGCCTGCTTTGCCAGATAGAAGGTGTAAGGACGTTTGCCCACCATGAAGCATTCCACGAACTTACCAGTGCCTGAGATGGCGCCGGTTTCAACGTAAGAGCCTTCTGTATCTACGGTGTTGAGCTTCGTTATCTTTGAGTCGTTCCAAGTGTAGTTCAGTCCTACGCTCCATGAGAAATCCTTGGTCTGAACAGGCACTGCATTGATTGAGAACTCCACACCCTTGTTGTCCATCTCGCCGATGTTCGTAGTGAGAACGGCGGAATAGTTCACTCCGGAAATTACAGGAATGGTGTTGAGAAGGTCCTTGGTGTGGCGTTTGTATACGTCGATAGAACCGTATATACGGTTGTTGAGGAAACCATAGTCAAGTCCGGCATTCCATGTCTCCGTAGTCTCCCATTTGATGTCGCGGTCGTAGCCGTTAGGACGATAAGTGTTATACCACTTGTCACCGAACAGATAGCTTGATTCCGGATAAGAGGCAGAGAAGGTAGTCATGTATGGATAGTCGTTGAGAATGTCCTGCTGACCAGTCTGACCATAGCTAAGGCGCAGTTTCAGGTTTGTCAGCACCTTGTTCTCTTTCAGGAACGACTCCTCGGAAATCTTCCATCCCAGGGCTACAGAAGGGAAATAACCATAGCGGTTGCCCTTGGCAAATCTCGACGATCCGTCAGAACGCAGAGTTGCCGTAACCATGTATTTGTTGTCGTAGCTATAGTTCAGTCTTCCATATAATGAAAGGAGATAATATTCAGACTTAGAGTGTTTTGCAGAGAACAGTTCCACTCCCTCTGGCGACAGTGTGGTATCGCTGAACTTCTTCCAGAAATGCTGCCATCCGTAACCAGCCATGGCTCCGATGTCGTGTTTGCCGAATGAGTGCTGATAATTGGCATAGAGGTCGAGCAGAGTGTTTGTCTTGTTGTGCTTAGAGTTGTAGTCGAGACCAGTACCGTCCTTTTTGTTAGCCGTATACATCATTCCCGCCAGCTCAGGCACATATTTGCTGTATTTGCTTTCAAGCACATCGTAGCCCAGGTTGAGGTTCAACTGCAGGTCTTCGAAACCGTGCACCTTATAGTTGAGGGCAACGTTGCCGATAGAACGATAGAGCTTGTTGCGCAGATTCTGAAGTTCCAATTGTGCCACAGGGTTGTCGGTCTGTATGGCCATCGGAGAGTTGCCGTTCATCCAGATGAAGTAGCCGCGGCCCGGGTCAGTGGCAGATGTCTCGCTGCCGGTATGCACAGGGCGTGTTGGGTCATAAGCCAAGGCATTGCCTACAACTGATTCGTCCACACGGGTGTTGTCCTCCATAGAAGCTTTCAGATTAACGTTTACAGAAAGGTGGTCTTTGAAGAACTTCGGGGCGAGACCGCCGTCGAAGGTATAGCGCTTGTAATTGTTCGTGCGGATGATACCGTTCTGGTTTGTGTAGCCTAAAGACACCCTCACAGGAGCTTTCCTGTTGATGCTTCCCGACATGGAGATGTTGTGGTCGGTGCCGAATGCTGTGCGGTATATCTCGTCCTGCCAGTCGGTGTTGTTCGTTCCGAAAGCGGCGTCAGCCGGTACACCAGTCACTGTTGGGGCGAAGGCACGGAACTCATCGGCGCTGAGCACTTTCAGGCGTTTCGCAGTAGTGCTTACGGCAAAGTTTGCTGAATAGTTGAACTTCGGAGCCCCCGAACTTCCTTTCTTTGTTGTTATTACGATAACGCCGTTGCTGGCACGTGAACCATAGATGGCAGTGGCAGAGGCATCTTTCAATACAGTGAAAGTCTCGATGTCGTTAGGGTTGATGCCGCCGATAAGGTTGCTGCCGCCCTCGATAGAAGAGTTGTCCACCGGCACACCGTCGATTACTATCAGCGGGTCGTTAGAAGCCGACAGAGATGCACCGGAGCGGATACGTATCGTAGAGCCAGAGCCTGGAGCACCAGAGCTTGAAACAACGTTTACACCGGCTACCTTACCCACGAGAGCGTCTTGTGCACTCGCTCTTGAACCTTTGTTGAATTCATCTGGCTTGATGGCAGAAACAGAACCCGTAAGGTCGTTCTTCTTCACGGTGCCGTAACCCACTACGACCACGTCGTCAAGCTGCTTTGTGTCTGGATTCATCTTAATTCGCATCGTGCCGTCGGCAACGGCAACGGTTTTGTCCTCATAGCCGATGTAGCTCACGTGGAGGCTTTTCGCTGAAGAGGGAACGTTGGCAAGAACGAAATTACCGTCGATATCGGTAATTGTACCGCCTGGCATACCGTCCACAGTTACAGTGACACCGATCATAGGGTCACCGTTTTCGTCGAGGATACTTCCTGTAAGACGTTTGGTGGCATTGTTGCCGGCTTGCTGTGTGGCATGTTTCACACCGTTGTGGCGAGCTTTGGTTATAATGATGTTCTTGCCTTCAATCTTGTAGTCGATGCCCTTCTGACCCTTCAGAATCTGCTCGATTACGGCAGAGAGGTCGGCATTGGTTGCCGACACCGTTACCTGTCGCTGGGTGTTGACATCGGTAGATGAGAAGACAAAAGTGTAGCCGGTCTTTTCCCGCAATTGGTTCATGGCCTGCTTCACAGTTACATTGTTTGCTCTGAGCGTCACCTGCTGAGCACTGGCAGTGGCGCTGAGGCATAATAGTGCTGAGGCTATGCATACAGCCTTTTGATAGTTGTACATAGGATTAATAGGTTTATTTTTTAATATTGTTTATGATAGAGATTATGTCTCGCCTGCACCATATTGGAGCGAGGCGGATTCGGTTATTCAGTTCTTATATTCTGACTGCTTGTTTACAGTTCTTATAAGTCCCTCTTTTCAGTATTTCGTGTCATTTACTTTTCTTCTGTTTATCCATAGGCTTTGTTTTTCGTTTTTATATTTCTGGTTTCATAATAGATTCGGTTTATGTAAGATTGGTAAATCTGTTTCTTGTAAATTTGTCCATTCAATATATGTAATACTCCCCACTTTTCAGTCGTTTGTATCTCATCTGTTGGGTTTCGGCCATAGTAGACAGAATATCTTCAATGGTTGTTGTCTGGCGGAATGTGCCGTAGAAGGCCCTCTGACGTAACTGTGGTGCTACCTTTATCTTCACTTTGTAGGTGCGCTCCAGTGTTTGGGCTATCTGTATGAGTGGTATCTCGTCGAAGAACAGTTCTCCATGTATCCATGAGTCAGAACGGTTGCCATCTTCCATCTTCATCTTGGTCATCCGGCCAGTGCCCTTGTTCAGTGTCAGTCGCTCGTCGCCTACCATTTCCATGTGCTCGCCGGTCTTGGTGCTCGCAATGTCTACATGTCCACGCATAAGCTTCACAGTGACGCATTGGTCTTCCGGATAGTCGCGAAACGTGAATTTTGTTCCAAGAACCTTGAGATTTGCCGATTTTGTACTTACTACAAAGGGCAGCTCCTTGTTTTTGGTAACGTCGAAACATGCCTCACCAGTAAGCTCCACTTTCCGGTCACTGATGCCGAATCCTTGAGAATACTCGATGTGTGAACGGGCGTTCAGCCATACACGGCTTCCGTCGGGTAGACGCACTTCGGAGATGGAACCGTCTGAAGACGAGACACTGATCTGGGCAAGCTGACGGGTCATGCAGCTTGTGGCATATTCGTATCCTGCCCACGGTAGAGCCACGGCCAAGGCAATGGCAGCCGCTGCCACGGCACTACGCCAATGAAGGCGTAAAAATGATGTGCCGCCGGTATTCCCTTTTGAAGAAATGCGATTGCAGAAACTGCGGTAGGCCTGTTCCTTGTCGTAACCGTCGGCAGATGATGCGACGGCAGATGAGAAGTCAATCTCGATGATATGCCGTATGCGACGGCGGTAGTCGTCAGACTCCAATGCAGCATTGCGCAGGAAAACTATCGCCTCCCTGTCACTTCTGTCGGCAAGATAACGCTCCGCCATCTTGTCGATCTGTTCGTATTTTTCTTCTCTCTGCATATCAGTATTTTTGAGTCTCTATACTGTTATGACAAACATAGCAGATGAGAGGGTAGTGAAAAACTGAAATAATAACTCTATCATAAAAATATTTGTTCAATGGGTATTGAAAGTATGTGTTTCTCTATGCGTACATTATATATATGGTCTTTTTCATCTTTTTTCGAGTGTAGGCTCGTTCACATGCTTATTGTATGAAACACCTGTAAGGATACTGGCTGTGATTGAGTGAATGACTATAATGCGAATTTGCATACTTTGGAATGCTATCTTATGAGCATGGCGATGACAATCCACTTCAGATAAACGTCAAGATTGGAGTGGAGAATGGACAATGCCTGCTTGATGTGATATTTCACGGTGTTGGTTGAAATCTTCAGTTCACTTGCGATTTCCTTATATGAAAGTCCTTCGAAACGGCTTTTCTCAAACACCTTTCGGCATTCTTTGGGAAGCAGCGATATGCAATGACTTATTTGTTCCTCGAGTTCCTGTTCGAGCAATGTTCCGAGGGGTTGGCTGTCATCTGTGAAAATCACGTCGAGCATTTCCATTTCTTCTCTTATATTGAGAGAAGCATTGGTGGCAGAAAGGCGCTTCATGCGCGATTTCAGTTCGTTTATGCATCTGTTCCTTACAGCTCCCAATAGGTAGGAACGCAGACTGCTGGTTATTTTGAGCCTCTCGTGGCTCTCCCAGAGATTGAAGATCACGTCGCCAGCAATGCTTTCGGCCATAGTTCTATCATGGAGCATCCTGTTGGCAAAACTGCACATCAGTCCATACTCATTATCGAAAATGTAGCGAAAAGCATCCTCGTCGCCTTTGTATAACCGTGATATTATAAAAGTGTCGTCAGCCATATCTTTTATAATTGATTCGTATTATAGTTGATTCGAAGTGTGATATTAACTCGTACGTGTTTTGATTGGATTTTGATAAAGATGTCGCGTGGCAGTATGTTTTTATAGTGTCTCTTGCCATCTCATAGGCAAAGGTACACGTTTTTATTGAAAATTATGTCTTTGCAAGCATCTTTTTGGCATGGGAAACTGCCTCTTTGGCATATTAAGTGGGAGAAATAAAACTCCATATAGGTAGGAAAGTTAGAGTAAAATCCATTCTTAATGATTATTGAGTGATAAAATTCCTTAAATGATATTGGTATAAGGTTAACAAGTATTTAACAGATAGCCGGGTTGTGTATAGTATAAAAATAAAAGTCGTACCTTTGCACCGCATTTTGCAAAATTAATAAATAAACAATTAAAACAATGTTGAATCATTACGAAACCGTTTTCATTTTGACTCCCGTTTTGTCTGATGAACAGATGAAGGAAACGGTCGCTAAATTCAAGACTCTGCTTACCGACAAGGGAGCTGAGATCGTGAACGAGGAGACCTGGGGACTGAAGAAGATGGCTTATGCAATCCAGAAGAAGTCAACAGGTTTCTATTGCCTGCTTGAGTTCAAGGCTGAGCCATCAGTTGTTGAGAAGCTTGAGATTGGATACCGCCGCGATGAGAAGGTAATCCGTTTCATGACAGTTAAGCTTGACAAGTATGCTTCTGAGTATGCTGTCAAGAGAAGAAACAAACTTGGTAAAAAAGAGGAGGCTTAAAAAATGGCACAAGAATCAGAAATCAGATACTTGACTCCACCTTCAGTGGACACTAAGAAAAAGAAGTATTGCCGTTTCAAGAAGAGCGGTATCAAGTACATCGACTACAAGGATCCTGAGTTCCTCAAGAAATTCTTGAACGAGCAGGGAAAAATCCTTCCACGTCGTATCACTGGAACATCTTTGAAGTATCAGCGTCGTGTGGCCCAGGCTGTAAAGCGTGCACGCCAGATCGCACTGCTTCCATACGTAACTGACTTGATGAAATAATTTAAAGGAGGATTACAGAATGGAAATTATACTGAAAGAAGATATTATCGGCTTGGGATTCAAGAACGATATCGTGAATGTAAAGTCTGGTTACGGACGTAACTTCCTTATCCCAACAGGAAAGGCTGTCATCGCTTCTCCTGCAGCAAAGAAGGTTCTCGCTGAGAATCTTAAGCAGCAGGCTCGCAAACTCGAGGCTATCAAGGCTGAGGCTCAGAAGAAGGGTGAGGCTATCAAGGATGTTGAGATTGTTGTTGAGATGAAGGTCAGCGCTAATGGCGTGACTTACGGATCTGTTAATGCAGCTACAGTTGCTGAGGAGCTCAAGAAGAAGGGCTTCGATGTAGACCGTAAGATCATCACAATGCGCGACGCTAAGAAACTTGGCGACTACGTTGCTACAGTACACTTCCACAAGGAGGTACTCGTTGAAATCCCTGTAAAGGTGATTGCAGAGAACCAGCCTGTAGAAGCTCCTGTAGAGGAGACTCCAGCTGTAGAAGAGGCTCCAGCAGCTCCAGTTGCTGAGGAGGCTCCAGCAGCAGAGTAATCTGTCAAGACAATTTGCTTGTAAGCAATTTTATTATATTCCCGATGATGTGGCAACATATTCATCGGGATTTTTTTGCTTCATATCAAGATATATGAATTTCCCCCCAAAATGAAAATAAACTATCAGGCCATATGGCTTTTTGTTATAACATGCTGATATGCCGATAGACTGCTGTCTGATGGTAGCTGTCAAATGCAGGATGGTTCATCGCCATGATTATACTTCGTTTTCATCCTCTTATACATGTCGGTATATATCAGACGTGATAGTGCTTTTGTATATAGAAACAGTGTGGTAGGGGAGAAGTCTGGAATTGTGCCCAGCATGGGCAAGGGTTGTGTCCATCATGGGCAACGGTGTTTATTTTAATAATCCAATGTCAATACTTATAGCGACCAGCATATGGTATGCAACATTTTTTTTGCATTATTATGTGTAAATTTCTCTTCGTTATGTTTGAAGGAAATATGAAATATTACATTTAACAACCCGTTGGTGGAATTAGATTAGTGCACACTTAATCCTTATGTCAGTTTGTGTTAAAATGGGCACGGTGCTTGCCCAACTGGGGCACGGTGCTTGCCCATCATGGGCACGGTGCTTGCCCCT
>CAVBFA010000002.1:0-50845 GCA_963594595.1 Oscillibacter sp.
TACCATTATTATTCAAATGCCTATAAGTCAAATATGACTCTGAAAGTTGTATCTTCATGTAGCATCATTGATTTTCAAGATATTGCATAGCTTTTATAGGCATTGAAATATGTAGCCTACTTGTAGCGTCTTGTAGCACGATGTAGCGTTATATCCTATTATTGGTACAAAATTAGTATAAAACCATTAGAATAAAGATAAATTCCTCGTGTTTAACACTAACTTTGCACCAAAATACTGATGTTAGAGGCTACAAACAAAGTCCTTTACCTTTGCTTGGTATTCTTCCTTGGTCATACCTCCAGTCTCTATCATTGAGTCAAGTACATCGCCAAGCTCATCAAAAGCAATATCATGATGATATTCTTTTGTTGTTCCATCCTTTTCCCCATAGATACGGTAGTAATCAGAGCCTTCATCCAAAGCAATATATACCTTGCCCTGAAATTGGAAACCATCCACCTGCATGACAAGAGCCGCCATAGTGAAGTCTTCGCCATTGACATTCTTGACAATTTGGGTAGCATACATCTTTGAGATGCCCCAACTATTGATAACGTCTATCGAGGTTGTGTGAAGCAATTGGGAGAAGATGGTGTTCACAACGCTTCTTACATGTTCTCTGTCTAATGTTTTCATTCGTATAATCTTTTAAGTGGATATTCTTATATTAAGCCAAAAGTCTCTTTGCATATTCACGCAATCTTTGCAGGTGCTCCTGTTGGCTCATGCCGCCTGTCTCAATAACCGTATCGAGCACTTGCCCCAAGTCTTTATAGGCAATACTCTTCTTTTCCTCATGCAACATTCCGTTCTGTTCGCTATACAAGCCAAAGGCTTGCTTAACTCGGTTATTGGTTACATAGAGCCTGCCTTGGTAGCTGAAGCCATTAACATCCATCATCAAGGCAGCCACGTTTTTCTCCGTTCCATCAACCGTGATTTCTATTTGAGTTGCAACCTTGTTTGTTACTCCCCAACTATACACTACATTAAGAGGTGTGGTTAAAGCCAACTGCTGCAAGATGGTGCATGCAGCTCTTCCAATCTGTTTCTTACTTAATCTCTTCATATTTCAAAGTGGTTATGCAAAGGGCAAAGCAGTGAACCTTATCCCTTGCGGTAAGTACTAATCAAATTCAAATGGGTGTATATAATAATAGGTGTCCTCCGAGTCGTACTCGTATTCGTTGATGAAGTCCACCATTTCTTCCTCTGTCCGCTCGCCTTGGTTAATGCCGGTCTTCTCACACCATGCCTCAATAGCATCGCAGATGGTGTCATACTCATCTTCACAAATATCTTCAAAGTTGCCACCAGAAGAACTTACACAACACTCTTCGGGAAAGAAGTTTCCTTCATCGTGGACGTAAAATATCTCACATCCACATTCTATCTCACGGTAACTTATAGAAAGTCCATTGCCAAGTACCTTATTCAATTCATCAAAGAACAGGTCGCAAGCCGACCATGCACTTTCGCTGTCGAATGATAACAGACCTCTGTCCTCGTCATCCTCGAACTCTGCCCAGTAGATTTTTCCACGAACAGATATACCGCTATGCTCATAGTCAATGCCATAGTGCTCTGCCAACTTGTAAAGATAGACATCCTTACTATTCACTCCCATCATTTGAAGGGTGTTCCAAAGGTCGCTCAATGCCTTGCGTGAACCACTCACCTTGTACTGCGTATCACAAATATTGCTCATACTTCAAATTTTTTATTTTCCCTTTCGTAGAAAACTACTTCCGGGATTTGTTAGAAATTATGTGCCTTAAAAAGGTGTTATGCACATCGATGCAAGGTTTGGCACCAAAATACGACCCGTAGGCGTGGAGATTTTGGAAGCCAAGCAGGGCCTTGACCTTGCAAAGCGATAAGGCATAACAAATACCTTTGCACAATAATTTCAATAAATCTCGGAAGTTATATAATAAGATGGTGAGTGTTCTATGTTTATAATGTAACTTAGGACATTCTCTAAAAAAGTTAGCTGTAAAAGTGGTAACATACCACCATAAAAGGTGGTGCGACTTAATTTCAATTTTAATATAGATAGTAGTTGTTTGAGCAAAGAAATCCGCATACAGAGGCAGACTTTATCTGTAACTGTATGCGGATTTTTATTATATTGTTTGTGTGTGTGATTTTATCTCCACTTATAAGTAAAGAACCAATCAAAGTCCATTAGGAGATCCCAATAAGTACAATCTCCATCAGGAAACCCTGTGTACTTGTGGTATTCATTAGGAATGTTTTCAAAATTATTCAGATTGAAGATTTTCTTAAAGAATATGATTCTGTCTTTTAACAGGTAACCTCTGACTGTTTCAATGTCAAGTTCTTGGTTGAATTCCCATATTTTATGCCATAAAATACGGATTTCCTTATAGGTGTCATCGTTAAGCGTTTGCAACATTTTCACCCATGATTCGTCTTTGGGGTATATTGCAACTGCACCGGAAATACCATCATAGACTATTCGCTCTTTCACCTCTGGCATAAGCATCAACGGTAACAAGTAGTCGTTGCTTCTTGCATTGTTGCAGCAACATCCACTGCTGACTTCTTCAAATTTTCCATAGCATGAGGCCAACAGATTGGCAAGAGCAATACGGTGTGGAAATATTTTCACTCTTTCGATGTCTTGGACTGACTTGAAATTCCTTTTAGCAAAATCAGAGTCTAATTCCACATTATCTGCTAACCATTTTGAGTTTTCTGTATATTTAGCGAACTCGTTGTGAGTGTCATTGGCTTTTAGGTTTCTGGGAATAACATGCTCTATGTTAAGTGCAGGGCTTTTGAGCCGCCTCATACAATAGCAACATCTGTCGTGTTGCTCTTGCAGAAGCAGGTTCTCCCAGCCAGCAATGCCCTTACGGTATTTCTTGGATGAGAAATTACTATATGACTGATCTGAGTTTACACTTGGATAAAACGATTGTGTATCTTCGTTATAGCAGTCTTTTAGAAACTCTACATCCATTTTTTGCTCTTGCTCCAGGAATGGCCTTTTATCTATGAATTCCATACTCCGCTGCCTTCTTTTTTATATTGTCCAGAACTTTAGCGTCTGTTCCGACAAGCTCTAATATCTTATTGTAAATGGTTTGACTCTCTTCTTTCAAATCCATAGAAAGATAAGACAGATACAAGTCTTCCAAATTTTTTAGATTCTCATTTTTTGAAGGAGTCTCCATGAAATCTCTAAGAACAGCATTGTAATCAACTCCAATCAGATTTGGCAGTGCGTGAGGTTCTTCTTCTCCAGTATTCATTACAAGTATCTGATTGGCTTTTACGTTTGTACCATACATAACAGAAGTGTCCAAATTAGAGATTACAGCAACGGAATGCGTAGATACAAAGAATTGAATATTAGGGAATGTTGTACAGAATGCATTTAATACAACCTGCTCCAATGCAGGATGCAAATGCAAGTCAATCTCGTCAATCACAACCACACCGTTTGATTCTATACCTTGATTGAGAATATATGAACGATATGCCATATCTATGACGATGGAGAACAAGCGTCTATAACCTGCTGGAAGGTCTTGAAGAAGACTCGTTTTACCATTTTTGAAATTAATTGTCAACTTATATCCCTCTTCAGATTGTGTCGCAAAGAAAAAGTCGATGTCATAACCATCAGACTGTACCTTTGGCAAATAAGATATGAATTTTGACAGCTTCTGCTGTATGTAGTCAACTTCATCGTGTAGCGGCACAAAAGTCTCGTTTAAACGCTTTTGATCTTCTACAAGTTTCTTGTACTCAGCATCTTCTTCAAGTTCTTTTTCATTCAGAACAGTTTCCTTTTCATGGATGGCTGATGCCAGTCTTGAAGCTGGGGTGTAAAGAGGTTGCATCTTAGCCAAGCAATTGCATAACCTTGTTTCCCAAAGTGATGTGCATGCAGACTCTTCGTCCCACTGGTAATATCCAAAATTACGAGGTATCGAGTCTTGATTGATGACCTTCAATGTAGATTTTGTTATCTTGGAATATACATGAGGGTAAGAATCCGAATAATATGCCAACAAAGGCCATTGGCTATTAGGAGCTTTGGCAGAAGACATAAATGCCAGAAAGGCATCTTTGTATAATGAAGGATATAATGACGCCTTGGGGAAATTGCGCTTAAAGAGTGTCCAAGTCAAAACCTCACCATAGAAAAATCCATCAGCTTCTATACTGGCTTCGTCTGCATATTCACGAGTTACTGCATCGAAATGAAAATCCGATGTATCATATCCTCTCACATTGAGAGTGTTGTTGCCAGCCGATAGAAAATCTGTCCCCAATGATTTATCATTAGAAAAGACAAAACTCAAGGCTTTAACCAAGGCGTGTATGAGTGTACTTTTACCTGTTCCGTTCCGGCCAATCAGCACATTCGCTTTAGGGCAGAATGTTGCCGAGTAACGATTGAAACATTTAAAGTTCTGTATCTTTATATGTTTAATATCCATAGCCTACAACTTAAATATATTATTGTTTGACCTCATTTATGGTCAATGTCTTAACTTGTATTTTCAGATTTTCAATCAAGTCATTCTTTGTGTTAAGAGTTTCCTCCTTTGCTTTCAATGTCTCTCTAAGTCCCGATATTTCACGTCTCAAAGACTCATTCTCTATCATCAGATTGGTATTTACAGACACGTTACCAACATTATTGTTATTACCATTGACATTGTTTGCCCTAAACGAACTTCCAACGCGAAAGTAATCCAACGGCATATGAAAGAAATCGGCCAGCACCTCCAATTTAGAGAGGCTAATATCTTTAGTACGTCGGAAATAGCTCATTGTCTGTTTGCTTTTCTTGAATAGCAAGCTAATTAAATCCTGCTGTTGCTCCTTTGTCAAACCTGCATACAGGTTATCTATTAAATCTAAATTCAACATAATGCTATATAATATTATAGTGGTGTTGTATTAATTTGTACTAATACGCCCAATATATTGAGCAATACACTTTGTTTTCTCCAATGTTTGTACTACTTTTGCATGCAAATATAATCAAAACCTCAGATAAACAATCAGAGAATAGTAATTATTTTGCGATAAAATATTAAGCAAATGACACAAAAGGAAATTGCAGACTATTATAGTAGGCTATCGAACGGTGAGAAAGGGCGTTTTACCGCTTTCCTTAGTATGACACTCGGTGGCTCTCCTCACACTTGGCAGCAAAAGATATTGGGATGGACTCGCAATATAATAGGCAGACCCATATCACCTGTTGTAGAAAAGGAACTAACTTCAATTATCGAGAAAGACAAATGGAGGATGTCGTATTAAAATATTAAGCATCGACGTATATAATGAAGCGAATAAAGGACAAATACATAGACATTGTAAAATCACGAGTTGATATTTGCCAGCTCGTGGTAGACCTCTGTCCTGGCACGGTGTTAAAGTCGTCTGGACCACATAGAAAGAAATGCTGTTGTGTCTTTCATCAAGAGGAGACCCCCTCATTGATGTTGGACACCACAATGAACCGTTACAAATGCTACGGATGTGGGAAAAGCGGCGATGTCATTTCTTTTGTAGAGGAGTGCCAAGGCGTTGGATTCATTGATGCTATCCGATGCCTTTTGGATATGTACTGTCCCGATGTCGATACACATGATCTTTTTGACCAAAGCACGACCCCAGAACAGGAGGAGCGTGACAGAAAAGCAGATACCATGTATATCTATAACCAGTACGCCCAAGAGTTCTTTCGAGCACAGTACGAAGCAGACAATGATGAAGCAGCTGCGTGTCGTAGATACGCCGAAAAAACGAATGGCTCAACAAGTGGACGATGGGATAAGGATTTCTGCCGAACATTCGGTCTTGGCTACAGTCCAGCAAGAGGGAACAAATTTCTTCAATATGCAAAGGATAAGGGACTAAATCTGCAAATACTGGTTGAGATCGGTTTGCTCGGAGAGGATGACAGTCGCCCAGGTAACTACTACGACTTCTACCGTGGGCGCTTGATGATACCGCAGCGTGATAGATATGGCAGAGTACAGACCTTCACGGCAAGAAGCATCAATCCACAGGCGGCTGTCAAATACCTCAATGGATGCGACAGCCTTATATACCGAAAGAGCACATCCATTTTTGGCATTGATATAGCCATGAAAGCTGCGCGTCAATCGGGTAAGGTGTATCTTGTAGAGGGCGCACCGGATGTTATGCGTCTTCAATCATTGGGTATAGCCAATGTGATAGCCTCACTCGGAGGCAGTTGGTCAAAGGAACAACTTGGATATTTCAGCAAGTTCAGTTGTAGTCTGTGCTTCATCCCTGACAGCGATAAGCCCAAGGATGGTGAGAAATTTGGAGCTGGAGAAAAGTTCGTGTTTGCCAATGGCAGACTGGCAACAGAGATGGGTTTTCAAGTCTCAGTGCGTGAAATACCCAAAGAAGGTAACGCCAAGCAAGACGCAGACTCGTACATCACCTGTCTTGAACGTTGGGAAGGTCTGACAGAAAAGGACTTCATACTTTGGTATGCCGACAAACACTACGATACAGAAAGCACCAACGATGACCAGCTGAAAGTTATCAGCGATGTATGCGACCTACTTGTCAACATACAATCGGAGGTGCTTCAAGCTTCTCTGTTGACGGATCTGAAAGACAAATACCGTAAAGCCTCTGTTTGGAAAGGCGCTTTAGCAGACGCTGCAAGAAGACGGCAGGAGCAGAAACGGAGACAAGCCATCAAAAAGTCAGATGAGCTTGAAGGCTATCGTTTCTACAGAAAGGGCTATCACTATTACGACCTTGACCCACAAGGACGTGAAAGAGCTTGGACGAACTTCATCATTCGCCCATTGTTCCTCATTGCTGATGACAACAAGCCAAGCCGTATCTTTGAATTGGAAAACGAAAACCGCATCAAACGAACCATAGAGCTACAGCAAGCCGACGTGACAAAGCTTGACCGCTTCAAAGAGAAAATCGAAGGCAAGGGCGACTTCCGCTTCTTCGAGAAACAGGAAAAATACGAGTTATTGAAAGCATACATCTACGGCAAGACAGAAGAAGCACAGCGAGTACCGCAATTGGGGTGGAACAATATAGGTGAGAGAGGCTTTTATGCTTTTACCAATGGTATTGTATATGAAGGAAAGTGGAAGCCTGTCGATGACTATGGCATCATCAGACTGGACAACGAGAACTTCTACCTGCCGGCTCTTTCGAAGATACACAAGCACAACAAGAATGCCTATGTCAATGAGAGGCGTTTTATCCATGCGCCTAAGCGTGAGGTCTCTACCCAAGAATACTTTGCGCTGCTTCATGAGTTATATGGAAACAATGGAATTGCGGCCATCTGCTTTTATCTTGCCACATTGTTTAGGGATATCATCACTGATACGACACGCTCGTTTCCTATACTGAACATCTACGGCAAGAAAGGCACTGGAAAGACAGAATTTGCACTGTCGCTCATCAATCTGTTCCAGAGAAATCCAGAAGTCAGCAATTTGGACAGCACCACCTATTATGCTATGGGTGACAAATGCGCTGAAGTCAGCAATATGCTCGTTCATTTTGATGAATACAAAAACTCGTTGAGCAAGAAGCATATAGACTTTCTGAAAGGCATCTATGACAATGCCGGACGCTCGAAAAGGTCAGCAGACGGGGAGCGAAGGGAGTCCACGAATGTAGACTGTGGTGTTGTGCTCACCGGGCAAGAGATGCCAACGGCAGATATAGCCCTGTTTTCAAGAGTTATCTTCTTGGAGTCTCAGAGAAGTGAGCGAACAAAGGAAGAAACTGACAAGTACCAGACATTCATGAAATTGCGCAATATGTGTCCGACCAATATAACAGTCAGTCTGATGCGTTATCGTGACAACTTTAACGCCGGATGGTTCAACGCATGGAAAAGAGCCTTGGGTGAGATAAAGAGCGAGGTGGATTACAGTACCATAGGAGAACGCTTCATCAATAACTGGGCAATGATGTTGGCGACATACTATTGTCTGCATCCCATAGCGGAAGAACTTCCCTTTTCCGAGAAAGAAGTGCATGACATTTGCATTGAGGGACTGAAGTACCAACATTCATTGTGCAACAGCACGGACGAGATAGCAGTATTCTGGTCGATGTTCTCCAAGGCAAGACAACTTGGAGACATAAGGGAAGGACAGGACTACAAGGTTTGCCTAATGAATACGTTGAAAGTGACAGCAAAAGGCAAGCAGCGCAAGGTGGTAGACTTTGAAACGGACAGATACGTCCTCTTTATAAGGGAGAAAATCTGTATTGCTAAGGCAAACATACAAGCAAGAAGAGAAGGCAAAGTTCTTATACCAGACGAGTCGTTGCTCTCTTACCTTGTATCGACCCCGGACTACTACGGAAAAACTAACTCTCCGTTAAAGTTCTATATCCTTGACGAGAATGGAAAGCCGACAAGAAAAGCCAATGATTCAGGAAGTGCATCGCTTGTGTTTGACCAAGAACGTGCGCTTGCGTTTGACTACCAGTCCATTTGTGGAAATTACGACATCAACCTTGTCACGGTCTCTGAACCGGAAAAAGATAAGTTCAATAACGAATAGAACGATATGGCATCACAAAATAACATCTATCCTCTTTTCTTCATATTGGAAAGGGTGCGTAATGGTTACATTCTTACTGCAAAGGAAGAAACAGGAGGATTAAAAGAAGCTGAATTTCGCAAGGAGGTGGTATCAGAAGACAAAATCAACGTTCGGATAGGTCAGATGCTCCACCTTGATGCAATGGTGAAAGAGCGTCCCGTTGTGTTTCATGTAGAAGCAGTCGGTGAAAGCACATACCAGATGGCGAACGAACGTTCTTCTGATGAACTGACGGAAGCAAAGCTCGCCTATGTCCACATCAACAGTAAGGATATAAAGGACGGCTCCATTCTGTCCTTGCTGATTAAGGACACCGACTCGATTGAGGTCTATGGCTTTGAGGCTGAACGAGCAGCCAAAAGCAACAACATTCCACTGTTCAGAGTCAATGGAGTGCCTGTGCTAAGTTTTCCCAATACCAAGGATGGCAAGAAAGCCTTGGCGACTTGCGTTGGCAGGACACTACTCACGGAAATCAGCATCCAACAGCTTACAGACTGGTACCATTCCCACAAAGTATTGATGGAAAAGGAGAATAAGAAAGGGAAATAGGCATATAATTTTGAGCAGAAAGATACAGAATATTGTACGGTTGTAAAGTTCTCAATATAAGGAAGTTTCACGCTCAATATATTAAACGACATAATAAAACAATTTGAGAAATGAACACAAGAATTATCGCCGTAGCCAACCATAAAGGTGGTATCGGCAAAACCACAACAGTAGCAAATCTTGGAAGTATTCTTTCCAAGAAAGGTTTCCGTGTGTTGTTGATTGACCTTGACGCACAGGCCAATCTCACAACTTCGTTGGCATCCTCTTTTGATGGAGCCACAATCTACGAAGCACTGACCGGCAAGGTGGAAACCTTACCAGTCATTGAAATCACAGACAGTTTGCATCTCGTTCCTGCATCCTTGACACTTGCCATGGTTGATGTGGAACTTTCCACAGCCATAGCAAGGGAGAGCATCCTGTCTGAAGTTCTGGAGAAAGCGGAAGTCTCAGCAAAATACGACTTCGTGTTGCTTGACTGCCCTCCCTCTTTGGGCTTGGTAACGCTCAACGCCTTTACAGCCGCTACCGACATTGTCATCCCTCTCGTTTCTGAGGTGCTGCCATTCAAGGGACTGACCATGATTAACGATTTCATCAATATGGTAAGCCGAAAGCTCAACCCCCAAGCTCACATTACTGGCATCCTTATCACACGGTGGGAAGGAAGCAGGTTGTCAAAGGGCATTGAAGAAAAATTGCGTGAGGCAGTAGGTGACATCGTTTTCAATAGCAGAATACGCAAGAACATCCGTCTTGCAGAAGCCCCCTTGGAAAGTCGCAGCATTCTGGACTACGACAAGAATTGCAACGGAGCCAAGGATTATCTGTTGTTTGCAGAAGAGTTTCTAAATAGAATGACACAAGTATAGGAGGATTGACTATGGACAACAAGAGTCTGGACGCTTTGTTCACAGGACTTACGGTGACGGGCAACCCACAATCGGAGACAACGAACACGCCAAGAACGTCCGAAAAAGGAAAGAAGGGAAAGCCACTGTCGGCTAGAGCAAAGCAGAAAAAACTGGAGAAAGAAAGACAAGAAGAACGGTTCTGTACAATAGTTAGTTCTGACCTTCTGAAGAAAGTGCGCATAATCGCCACTCGTGAAGGGTTACAAATTAAAGATGTAGTGGAAGCTGCATTTGAGAAAGCCATCAGTAACTATGAGCGGAAACATGGAAAAATAGAAGACGACCCCAAGAAGAACGTTAAGGATCTTTTCTGACTTCGAACATCATTATATATATCGATACATCATAATTGATTGTGTAGGAATACTCAATTATTATGTCGTGGTGGCAGGTTGTTGTGAAACACTCTGCCACTTACGCTATTTATATCATTCTAATACAAAGGAAAAATACAATTCTTTGGTTCTATTCTATATTCTCATTAGAACCAATCTACCATTATTCCATTGGAAACCCCTGTTATTTGGAACTTTATATAAAGATAGTGGGCCATGCATGGTAATTTTGTGTTCGCAATTCACGAATTACCAACAAAAAAAATGAATGATTATGAGTCCATTTATAATTTTCGTTATCGTATTGACCATCGCATATGTATTGTACTATGCGACCATAATAACAATGGATCTAAACGCGAAATCCAAGAAAGAAGAAGAACATGAGGAAACCATTTCTGCAAGTGATACAAAAGAAGTGGAAGAAGAAAACACTCCACAGACCGTCTTGGAAGATACCAAAACTGGAGGCTTCTCATTTTTAGAGTCAACCGAGGCACCGGGAAATCTAGTCGAAGAAGCTGCAGAAACAGAACCTGCACCAGCAATAGACGAAGGCATCCTGCCTGAGACTACAGAAACTCCGACAGACGCGAATAGAGACAATCATTTGGGTATGGAAGACAAGTCATCACAGGAAGACAATCCTGAGAATGACGATGACAAAGAGGCTCCTATTTCAACTTCAGTGTTCCACGAAGAAGCCACATCAGAAGAAAAGCAGGAAGAACTTTTTGATGAAAGCAAGGCTTTTGATCAGGATTTGACCCAACCTCAATATGCAGTCAGCTCAATCATTGACAATGAGAAAGACGCAGCCTTGGTTCAGCGAATAGACGCAATAAACCAAAGGTTAGTAGATTGCAAGACTGAGGGCGGATTAAGAAACCCAATGCAACTTGCCAGTGAGATACGAGAAAACAGAGAACATAGCAATATCGACTTCCAAAATGAATACACCCAATGCTAACATCCCATACAGACTATGCACTGCACTATTGGCTGTATTATGCATTCAAGATGTTTCAGCCAGATGTGGGTCTGTGGACTATTCATGGGGAGCGGATGGACTTGCCGAAGCAACCGCATTCGTTGGCACCATGATGATATACACTGTGGAAATTCTGTATGCCGTGGCAGGTATTGTGGTGATTGTGGCCGCATTGCAAATCGGTATAAAGATGAACTACCATGAGGGAGACATCACCAAAAGCATGATGATGCTTTTCGGCGGCATCCTCTTTATGATCGGTGCTTCAATTGTCATGCCAGCGTTGTTTGGCTATCAAGACATGAATTTCGTATTTTAGACTATTTAATCGCGAATAAAATAGAGTTATCACAAATTGTAGAACTAAAAAATTAGAAAGTCAATGAAAAAGTTTTTTTCAAACGTCTTTACTCCCATTAAGGCGAAAGTGTCTCACGCAAGGAATCGTGCAAAACTAATGATGATGGGTGCTGCGATTGCCGCTCTAACTCCTATCGGTGCTTCTGCACAGAACCTGGCCGGTACAGGCTATGATGCAGGAACTTCCGCATTGGAGGAGGTCGCATCCGAGTTGGTCAAGTACATTCCGTATGTAGTCAACTTGTGTTATGCTCTTGCAGGTATCGTTGCCATTGTCGGTGCCATCTCAGTATACATCGCCATGAACAACGAGGAGCAGGATGTCAAGAAGAAGATCATGATGACCGTCGGTGCTTGTATTTTCTTGATTGCCGCAGCCAATGCCCTCCCGCTCTTCTTCGGTATCAGTAACTAATCCAGACGTCGTGTTATGGCAGAGATAACAGAGACAAACATGGAATACCAGATGTTTAAGGGATTGCAGCGTCCTTTGGAGTTCATGGGACTTCAGGGACGCTACATCACTTGGGCAGCCGTCACCGCCGGTGTCGGCATATTGGGCTTCATGTTGGTTTACGCTCTGGTTGGTTTCCTTATCGCATTGGCATTTACAGCAGTTTCCATAAGTAGTGGAATTTGCCTTATAATGGTCAAGCAACGAAAAGGACTCTACTCAAAGAAAAACGACAAGGGCATTTATGTCTATGCTTACAGAGAGCGTTTGTGAAATCATTTACAGCCGATGGGAAATGTAAAGTTATAACATAGTAAACAATCAACGGGTAGGCTCGATCCACGGCGGTAAGAGTCTACCCTTACTTGTATAAACAAAAACAATGGTCATTTACGTTATCATTTTTCTGATTGCCGTATGCCTTGGCATGGCAATTTCCGTGTATTCTTTCGGTACAGGGAGCAAACGAGCCAAAATCTTCAAGGAAATCTATTTCTCCATCGAGGACATGGATGGTATCGGTGTGTTATACACCAAGACCGGTGAGTTTTCGGCCATACTTGCAATGCAGAACCCAGTACAGAAATTCTGCGCTGACATAAATGAGTATAATTCATTCTCCAATCTGTTGTCATCACTGATGTCAACCCTTGGTGAAGGCTATTCCATCCACAAGCAGGATGTTTTCACGAAAAAGAAGTTCCAATGTACGGACGAAGGCAACAAGGAGTTCCTGTCTGAAAGCTATTTCAAGTACTTCAAGGGAAGAGAGTATACGGATTGTAGCACATATATCGTCATTACACAAGAGAACAAGAAAAGCCGTCTGTTCAGTTATGATGGCAAGAAATGGAAAGACTTTCTTGTCAAAGTCGGCAAGGTGAGGGACCAGCTTCGTGACCGTGGCGTTTCTTCACGCTTCTTGTCTGCCAGTGAAGCCAAGCTCTATGTTGACCAGTATCTTTCCCAGAACTACACGAGCAGAAATGTTTCTTTGAACAACTTCAATGTCAAGGATGACCAAATCGGCATCGGAGACAGAAAGTTCAAGGTATATAGTTTGGTGGATGTGGACAGCATTGTCCTGCCGACGCTTATCCGTCCATATACCAACATCGAGGTCAACAATATCAGTATGCCTGTGGACTTGATGTCTATGGTGGATAGCATTCCAGAAGCAAAGAGCGTTGTCTTCAACCAAGTCATCTTCCTGCCAAGTCAGAAGCAGGAGATGAGTAGGTTGGCAAAGAAGAAGAATCGCCATGCCTCCCTTCCAAACCCAAGCAATCAGATAGCCGTAGAGGACATCAAGAAGGTAGAAGAGCTGATAGCAAGAGAAAACAAGCAGCTTGTATATTGTCACTTCAACCTTGTGGTCACTGTCGATGTGAAAGCGGATCTTCAAAAATGCACCAACCATCTGGAGAACACCTTCGGACGTATCGGCATTCAGATAAGTCAAAGAGCTTACAACCAATTGGAGCTGTTCGTCAGCACCTTCCCTGGCAACTGCTATTCGCTGAACAAGGATTATGACCGATTCCTTACCCTAAGCGATGCTGCTGGATGCTTGATGTATAAGGAAAAACTCCCTAAGAGTGAGGACACACCTTTGAAGGTCTATTATACAGACCGTCAAGGAGTGCCTGTAGCTATTGATATTTCCGGTAAGGAAGGCAAGAGGAAATTGACGGACAACAGCAATTTCTTTTGTTTGGGTCCAAGTGGAAGTGGCAAATCGTTCCACATGAACAGTGTAGTACGCCAGTTATGGGAGCAGAATACCGATGTAGTTATGGTTGATACCGGTAACTCCTATGAGGGACTATGTGAGTATGTCGGTGGGAAATACATCAGCTATACGGAAGAACATCCTATCACAATGAATCCTTTCCGCATACAACGAGAGGAGTTGAACGTGGAGAAAATGGACTTTCTGAAGAACCTTATCATGCTCATTTGGAAAGGCAACTCCGCCATACCGACAAAGATAGAGGAGTTGCTTATTGAGCAGGTTATCAAGGAGTACTACGAAGCCTATTTCGTAGGCTTTAAAGGCTACAACAAGTCCCAGATAGATGCCCTGCACAAGAAATTCCTCATTGAGACAGCCACAGAGGGCAAGCCTACCGACACCAACAAAGAGGTGGAGGAACGTATCTGGAAGAAGATTAAGGAAATGGAAGACAGACGCAAGGCTTTGGTTGTTGATGAATTGTCATTCAACAGCTTCTTTGAATACAGTACGGAGCGCATTCCTTATATCTGCAGCGAGAATAAGATTACAGGCATAGACTTGTCTTCATACAACTACTCTTTGTCAGAGTTCTACCGTGGCGGCACATATGAGCGAACTTTGAATGAGAACATAGATAGTAGCCTGTTCGACGAGACATTCATCGTGTTCGAGATTGACACCATCAAGGACAACAAGACTCTTTTCCCTCTTGTAACGCTTATCATTATGGATGTTTTTATCCAAAAGATGCGCATCAAAAAGAACCGCAAGGTGCTTGTCATTGAAGAAGCATGGAAAGCAGTGGCATCACCTATGATGGCAGAATACATCAAGTATCTGTATAAAACAGCCAGAAAATTCTGGGCTATGGTAGGTGTCGTTACGCAGGAGTTGCAGGATATTATTGGCTGTCCGATTGTCAAGGAAGCCATTATCAACAATTCTGATGTTACCATTCTTCTCGATCAGGGAAAGTTCAAGGAGCGTTTTGATGACATCAAGGCTGTGCTTGGATTGACTGATGTGGAGTGCAGGAAGATATTCACAATCAACCGTCTAGAGAATACGGAGGGACGAAGCTTTTTCCGAGAAGTCTTCATCCGTCGAGGTCTGGCCAGTGATGTGTATGGTGTCGAGGAACCAAGAGAATGTTACATGACCTACACGACAGAGCGAGCTGAGAAAGAGGCATTGAAACTATATAAGGAACAACTTCAATGCAGCCATCAGGAAGCCATTGAAGCCTATTGTCGTGACTGGTTTCTTTCTGGCATAAGCAAATCCCTTGCCTTTGCGCAAAAAGTAAACAATGCAGGGCAAGTACTTAACTTGAAACAGAATAAATAGACAACAAAACCAAAGATAATGAGACAGTTTGCCATCATATTAACCATCATATTCTCCTTGGCTGTGAACACAGCCAAGGCACAGTATGCCAGTGTCAATGTGGATTACAAGACAATGGAAGCCATGTCGGAAGCCTTTACAACAGAGGCCGCAATGGAGGCTCTTCACAATGAGAACCTTCAAAAGATTTACGACAGTTATAAAGCGGCTGAAATTGCCAGCGCAGGTATCTTTTCTTCCAAGTACCTTGACAGAAAGGCTCTTACCAATCTCAATCTTTGGGACGACAAGAAAGAGAACTACTATTATAACCGTATCTACAATATGGTAAGCAAGAGAATTATTCCAAAGACCATCACCTGCGCACAGCTGATGGTCGAGGATCCTTCTACGGCAATCTACTGGGGCAGCTATCTTTTGAAAACCACAGAAGATGTAAAGTCCCTTTGCCAGCAATTTGAGAGTGTTGTGACAAACAGCACCCTCAGCTTCAAAGATATAGCCTTTTTACAAATATCCGAAGAACTGAAAGCTGTGTTCAATATCACCCAATTAGGTGGAATCGATTGGAAGAATCTTTTTGAACACCTTGGGGATGACATAGAAAACAGTTTTACCAAAGAAAATTTGGAAAAAGACTTGGACAATCTTATCGGGAAAGGTGTTGGTATGGCCAATGCCGGCTATAACAATGGAATGAACGAATTGCTGAAAGGAACCAGTTTCGGTGGAACCTTTCAGCAGAAACTAGGCAGCATATTGACCTTTGTGGATAATGCAAGCGGTTTGTATGCTGATTTCAAGAACAGTTCCACGCAGCACGTGTTGAACAGACTTGTGGGCGAAGATAAGATTAAAGACCTTTTCTGTATTGGTGACTATAATCTCACACGATGGATTGATGACTATTCCAAAGCCTCGCAAGGTCAATACTATACACAGAGAGTGTATATCTACAGACGAGACTACGGCTCGGAAACACTCTGTAATTACGTTCCGCCCAAGGATGACGATGCCATATTGTATGGAGACCATTGGTATAGAATAAGCACAAAGGATCCAAACTTTTCTCCAAGTTCCTCCCAATATGAGGCAATACTCTCAAATTCAGAAACTCATGCAGGATGGAGCAGAAAACGGGTTGCGGAATTAAATGCGCAAGACTCCAAGAACACGTATAGAATAAACAACTACATTTCAGCCTACATATTGAGCAAAAAGAAAAGTGGGCAATATGCAAAGGCATACGCTTATTCAATCAATGTAACAAAATCGTGGGACGTAAAAGAAGAAGTATACGAAGCGGTCTATGACAGCTACAGTATGGACTGGAATACATTTATGGCTCAGATGAATGCAAGGTTGACACAATATAATGCCAATGGTGACCATCAGGAAATCAACAACGCCGATGACTTGCAGGACTATATGGACACTCACCCCAACGAGTCCAACTACACCTATTATATAGGTTATGACACCCGACACTACTATACTGCCACAGATGCACGCAAGATAGCAGGTGCTTCTACAGCTACATTCAGTATAACCTGCCATGATGGAGGAACATTAGGAAAAGGCAGCACAACCTACAAATGTGACAAATGCGGCAGAAGCGTAAGTGAGCATACAAAGAGCTGTTCCATGCGTTCTACATTAAATGGTGATGGTGGAGCGGTACAGACTGGTGAGCTTGAAGCCAAGCTCACACAACTCCAACAAGAAGTTGACTACTTACAAAAGGAGTTGGATGCGCTCAACAAGGAAAACAGCGAGTTGTTACGCAAGATGTCCAATGCTGCCACAACTGAGGAATACAACACCTATCGTACCAAATACGAAAATAACAAGAAAAAGATAAATGAACTACAGTCGCAGCTTGACAACACCAATGACATCATCGTCCAGACCAAACAAGCCATAAAGGAAGCAGAAGATGGAGAGAAGGCTCAAACGGATGATTACAACAGAATACCGCAACTGATGAAAGCCATGAAAGATGCTTACGGCATCACATGGACGGACAATGGTTCTTGGACTGGCTACACGTTCATCCGTCATGGCACTGTGGGCAGCGTCAAGGGTGAGGTCGTCTTCAAAGCATCCCTTTCCATTGCGAGAAAACCAAAGTATTTCCTGGGCATCAAGATACACCGTGCAATCGTACAGATCGACTGGCAATTGACGAGCAGTTGGAGTGACACTTCCGTTGTTGAGACTATGGAACTGGATTCCAATAACACTGATGAAGAAAATGCAAGACTCGTCAACCAACGCATAAGCGAACTTGCCAAAGATCATCCCAACTGCGATGTCACCGTAGAATATTCTAAGACTCCAGGAATAGAAACCGATGATACGGATGGAGTCAGGCATTTGCTATGGGCAAGTGACAGACTGGAAATTGCCCGAAGCATAGAGGCACGCCTTGCAAGGATATATACCGACCTTGTTATGGTGGAAAAGTTCCTCCATTACAAGCATAGCCTCTTAGATTGGGTACATGACCTTGTTCCCAAGCTAAATGCAGACAAAGACAGAAAGCTCACTATTGCGGAACGTTGTCGTAGACGATGGCTGCATAACAGCGGAAGTGCATACTATGAATGGGAAGATGAAGACAATGAATATGAGTAATATCAGTAACATATAAATATGAGTAAAATGAATAATACAGGTAATACGAAACACAATGACAACCATGTGCTGAAATGGCTCATGCTTGTATTGATGTGCATATTCCAACTGTCACCCATTGGAGTAAAGGCACAGCTTGTTCCACGCGACATCCCCACAATAGAAGCATACATCAACGACCACAAGAAGCAACGCAGTCTGTTGTTGGCACGATCCACGCTTGAAGAAAGCAACAAGCTCCTGCATCAGGCAAGCAAGGTAACACATCGTGAATACCGAGATGTCAATTGGGAACTTGACAAATACACCAAAGCGTTTGACGTGATAGACCTTGTGTACAACACTGTGAGTACAGGCTTTAACGTTTATCGAACCTATGATACGGTATCAGACAAAATCGGGAAGTACAAGTCTTTGTTGTCGGACTTCAATGAAAAAATTGTAAAACGAAAGCGTTTTGAAACTGCCGACACCCTCTTGCTTGCCGTCAACGTCAGAGCCGTAAGGAATTTGGCAACGGAGTGTCAGAACCTATACACCTCCGTAACAGTACTCGCTGCCTATGCCAGTGGCAAAGTCCATTGTACCACAGCGTCAATGATGCTGATGATAGAGAATATCAACAAATCGTTAGACCGTATAAAATCCATAGTTAACACGGCCTATTTCCAGACTTGGAAGTTCATAAAGGCAAGAACGAGTTATTGGAAATCAGAGCTGTATCGATCAAAGACCATAAGAGAGGTGGCCAACGATGCCTTAGGGCGGTGGATGGAAGCCGGAATGCTTGATTATTAACACCGAAATCACAACGACATGAAACCATATAAAATAGCAATGGCTATCATAATGATGGCGGTTACAGTAAATACATTTGGTCAGTCAATGACTTACAACCATGATGCTTCGAAGATGGGGCAGATACAAGTTATGGAGTTAGGAGCAGGCGTTCTCACCCCGGACTTATACTACTCCATTACGCACAGTGGCTATAAAAAAGGAGCTAAGTCTGCCACATCCGTCAAAAACACTTTGCGTATGGCCGCAAATATAGCCTCTATGCCTCAGGTGGAATATGCCGACAGTATCAAGGCAGATTTGGAAGGACGGGCAAAGGTGGAAGCAACAAACATCGCAGACAGGCAAATAGACATTGCCTGGTTGACTGAAGGTGAGAGAATACAAGCAAAGTTGCGAGCTTTCAAATCAAATATCGGCAGCTTGAATGGAAAGACATGCAGCGAGGAAATAACGGCATGGGAAGACCTTGGAAAAATGTATGACTTTGCCATTAAGACCACAAAGAAAGCATATATGCCA
This sequence comes from Oscillibacter sp., assembly GCA_963594595.1. Classification (GTDB taxonomy): domain Bacteria; phylum Bacteroidota; class Bacteroidia; order Bacteroidales; family Bacteroidaceae; genus Prevotella. The sequence continues at coordinate 19,285 of CAVBFA010000002.1, forward strand.
AACAGCGAACGGCAAAAGCAGTATCTCGCCATATATGATGAGATAACAACAACCAATGACAATCTTCTATTGAGAATACGTTATTTGGCTACAAAACGCCAAGCTGACAACATTGTAGCAGCCATGACACAATTCCATCATAGGGTTAGTGAGAATGCAACCGCATCATGCAACAGGTGGCGTAACAGCGCAAACGATGCAGGAACTGTAAAACATAAAACAAAAAGATAACAGCGTATGACAAATGACAGTACAGCGGTAGACTTTGGCATCAATCTGCTTGAAGAGGAGATTGATGATGTAATATTCCGCACAAACGAGTTTCTGACGGATGCCACTTTCACCGGTGGACAAGGGCCGTTCTGGTGGATTCTCCAGATGTCAATGGCTCTTGCCGGATTGTTCGCAATCATCATGTGTGCAAATATGGCTTACAAGATGATGGTCAAGCGTGAGCCGTTGGATGTAATGAAACTGTTCAAGCCATTGGCGATTAGTATCATCCTTTGTTGGTGGTACCCACCTGCAGATACAGGTATTGGTGGTGGAAGAAGTTCATGGTGTGCCTTGGACTTCCTTAGCTACATACCCAATGCTATAGGTAGCTACACCCACGACCTCTATGAAGCGGAAGCAGCGCAAGTGGAAGACAGGATGGCTGATGTCCAACAGTTGATGTATCAGTTGGGCGATGAAGCCTCTGATCCAATGTCCACAATCAAGGCTGCAAGCAATGCGGTCAGCACATTACTCACCCAAAGCAGTGTCCAGGACGTGACTGATGCCGATGCTGCAGCCCAAGATGAAAAGAACATCGTAAAGGCAGAAATGACAAGCACGTCAGCCGGGCTTGTGATGATGATAGACAAGATAATCATGCTCATAGCGTTGATAACTTTCCGCATTGGTTGGTGGGGAACCATCTATTGCCAACAGATTCTGTTGGGTATGCTCACCATTTTCGGACCAATACAATGGGCTTTTTCGCTATTGCCAAAATGGGAAGGAGCATGGGCAAAATGGATAATACGCTATCTTACCGTCCATTTCTATGGAGCAATGCTGTATTTCGTAGGTTTCTATGTATTGCTGTTGTTTGATATTGTCATCAATATCCAGTACAATGACCTTGCAGCTGTTACCGCTACGGATGAGACCGTTGTTAATTATCTGCAAAACGCATTCTTCTCCGCTGGCTATCTGATGGCTGCAAGTGTTGTTGCCTTGAAATGTCTCAACCTTGTTCCTGACCTTGCAGCATGGATGATACCAGAAGGTGACACAGCTTTTTCAACAAGAAGTTTTGGTGAGGGTATTGCTACATCAATGAGACAATCAGCCAGTCGTGTAGTCGGCATTTAACAATCTCGAAAAAAGTAAACAATATGGTAATAAAAAATTTAGAGAACAAAATCAAGCTTGTGCTTATCCTCTGTTCCTTGTTTCTCGTTGGATGCGTGGTCATTTCTCTTGGCAGCATCTGGACTGCACGAACAATGGTTGATGATGCACAGAAGAAAATCTATGTACTTGATGGCAATGTGCCGATACTTGTAAACCGCAGCACAATGGAAGAGACCCTGGATGTGGAAGCCAAAAGCCATGTAGAGATGTTCCACCATTATTTCTTCACATTGGCTCCAGATGACAAGTACATCAAATATACGATGGAGAAGGCTATGTATCTCATTGATGAGAGTGGACTTGCACAGTATAATGCGTTGAAGGAGAAAGGCTTCTATGGAAACATCATGGGAACCAGTGCCGTATTCAGCATTTTCTGTGACAGTATCAAGTTCAATAAGGAGAATATGTCATTCATATATTATGGAAGACAGCGTATAGAGCGACGTATATCTGTTCTGATGCGTGAACTCGTTACTGAAGGTTTTGTCAAGAGGGTGCCAAGAACGGAGAACAATCCTCATGGCTTGCTCATAGTCAACTGGCGTACTATTCTGAACAAGGACATTGACCAGAAAACAAAATCCAACTATTAAACATACAGCGTATGAATATCAAGAAAGTAATATTAGGGGAGAAAGTCCCGGACAAGGATGACCCCAACTACAAGAAACGCCATGAAGAAGGCGTTGAAGCAGGGAAGTCCTTTGCAAGGACTATGTGTTTGGATAAGGCGGCTGCTAAAGTTCAGCATTTTGCATCCACCTACCCCAAGCTTTTCCTGTGCCTGATTTTCGGATTTGTCCTTTTCAGTGTTGGCTTGAACCTTTACAGGATGTCAACAGCTGTCAGTTACCGAAGCAAGCCGTCAAGTGCAGTGGTACGTCAGGAGAAAGAGTTACACTTCAATCGCCATCATGCCAATGACGGAGAGAGAAAAGAAATAAAAACAAACAACAACGTTCAAAGAGAAGAATATGGGCATTAAAGACAAGATAAACTTTCGGCAGCCGAAATACATGCTCCCTGCCATCATATATCTTCCACTCCTGTTCTTTGGGTATTTCTTCTTTCGTTTTTTCAACACAGAAAAGGCGGAGGTGAACAATAAGATGCAGACAACGGAATACTATAATGACAAGTTGCCAGATGCGAACCTCAAAGGTGATGGTATCGGTGACAAGTATAGTAATATGGTCAACAATTTCGGCAAGATAAAAGACGAGTCAGCTGTAGAGAACATAGAGAGGGGCAATGAAGACCAAAAAGAGGAATACAATTCACAATATAGTGATGCCGAGGTTGCCGCTATAGATCAGCAAAGTGATGAAGCGCAGCAATCCATGGAAAGACTGCGTAGATTACAAGCACAGATTAAGGAGCAACAGGCAAAAGATGAGAACGTCACTGGATCACGGATTAGTGGCAATACTGAAGACGAGGAACAAACCCTTGAAAATCTCCGCAAGGCATTGGAAGAAGCTCAGAATGAGGGCAAATCTCATGTCGGAACCACAGAAGGAAGTTCTGAGGAATACCACAATCAGTCCGCTCAAAAAGTCAAGAAGAACGACAATGAAGACAAAAAGGTCGTAAACGAGCATTCTGTCAGTGAGATTTCAGAAGATGCCAAAGCTGAAGAGGTTGTTAAGAAACAGAAAGAGACCTCTGACTATTTCAATACCATCGTTTCCAACGAACCAGAGCATAAGCTTATCAGAGCCATAGTCGACGAGGATGTCAAGGCGGTTGATGGAAGCCGTGTCAGACTGAGACTCCTCGATGACATAGATATTGGTGACAGAACTATCGCCAAAGGGAATTATCTGTATTGCACATTGAATGGGTTTGGTCAACAGCGTGTCAAGGGTACAGTCAAAAGTGTTCTAGTGAACGATGAACTTGTAAAAGTCAATCTTAGTATTTATGACACGGATGGACTTGAAGGATTATATGTCCCCAAGAGCAGTTTCTCGGAAACAGCAAAGGATATTGTCAGCGGTACTGTTAGCCAGAATATGAACATCAATGATGGATCATCGACAAGTTCTACTGGTAAATGGGGAATGCAAGCCCTACAAAACGCTTATCAAAAAGCTGCCAATGCCTTATCCAAGAACATTCGAAAGAATAAGGTCAAGGTAAAATATGGTACCCAAGTGTTTCTGGTAAACAGTAGAGAGAAAAGAAAATAAATTTAATCATTGGAACGAAAACAATAAAACATAATGAGAACATTCAAACATTTTTGTGCCGTTATGATAGTGACTTTATTGACGGCAGTACAATCAAATGCCCAGAAAACGATGGATGGCATGCAGCTGCTTACTGTCAACGAGAATATCACCACCGTCATCACTGCCAGTGAGCCAGTACGTTTTGTGGACATCAGTACCGACAAGGTTGTTGGTGACCAACCGATCAACAATACCATTCGCTTGAAGCCCAAGGAAGGCGTGGAGGTAAACCGAGACGGTGACATCTTGGCTGTAGTTACCATTGTGACAGAGCGATACCGCAGTCAGTATGCGTTGATATACACATCGCATAAGGAAGAAGCCGTTACAGACAAGGCTATAGAGATTGACGAGCGTGTGGCATACAAAAACCCTGCCGTTAGCATGTCAACCGAGGATATGGCAAGATATGCAAGAAAGATATGGTCTTCTCCGGCTCGTTATCGCAATGTTTCCACCAAACAGCACCGTATGACAATGCGTCTAAATAACATCTACAGCGTTGGTGAGTATTTCTTTTTGGATTTTTCTGTTGAGAACAGAACCAATATCCGCTTTGACATTGACCAACTAAGGGTTAAGCTCAACGATAAGAAGACAGCAAAGGCAACTACTATGCAGACCATAGAACTCACGCCGGACTTTATGTTGGACAATACCCAGTCGTTCCTCTATGGTTATAGGAACGTACTTGTGGTAAAGAAAATGACTTTCCCAAATGACAAGATACTCACCATAGAATTGAGTGAACAACAGATAAGTGGCAGAACCATTAGCCTTAGTGTGGGATATGAGGATGTGCTTAATGCAGACTCTTTCAACAAGGCATTGTTATATGAATATTAAAGGTTAACGGTATGGACATCATTCATAATATCAAGGTGGTGGCATTAGCCATTTGCCTTGTCTTTTCAATCTCTGTTGGTTTTGCGCAAAGCAATAGTAACCGTATCTCACTTGGAGTTGGCGCACTCTATGAACGTGGTTTTGACGCTACGATTTCTGTAGAGCACGAGACAAAGAATCACAATGCTTGGGAATACTATCTGAATGGCTATGTCAAATACGCCAAAGATAATACAGTCGGCCATATTACGAAAGACTCATTCTGGCGCAACTATCGCACATGGGGATTAGGTATTGCCTACAAACCATGCGTGTATCGTGCAAAAAATGCTTATGGAAGCCTACGGTTAGGTGGCGGTATCGGTAGTGACACCAAAAAGGTTGTTGGCTGGGCTAATGTAGGCTATGAGCAGAACTATGTTCTCAGACATGGCTGGCAACTATATTGGCAGGTGAAGTCGGATGTTTGCATCAACGGCAAGGATTTGTGCCGCACAGGTGTTGTGTTAGGTTTCAAGTTACCTACATGTTCAAGATAAAAAGGAAAACTATGAAGATTAACAAGTATATCATGGGACTGCTTATGTCACTCCCTTTTGTAAGTTCGTGTGATAACCACGTCTACGAGGATGCCTCTTGGCACGCATGGACACCTGGCATGGTCTATTGCTCCAATGGAGAAATCATGTCATATGAAAACTGTGTTTCCAAAGGAAATACACCAGAGGCTGTGCTCTTTTTTGTGGATAAGGAAGGTGCTTTCTCTGGAAAAGCGTATGCTGTTGCATTGAATGACTATCCGGATAAAGAGTTCATAGACCCAGACACAACTTACTTTGCGCAAGGTACGTCTGCCGACATCATGCAGTTTGACGGTGAAAGCAACACCGTAAAGCTCAGGTATTTTCAGGTGCAGTCACCGATAGCAAAAAGCGTAAATCCAAAGTTCTTCATCCCGTCTGTGGCAGAGATGTACAAGCTTTACGTTTCAAAAGATGTGATAAACTCAACCATCGAGAAGTGTGGCGGTATGCCTCTACCATTTGACAAAGATGAGTGTTGGTATTGGACCAGTACGGAGTGTGATGGTGCCGAGACCGATAGAGCGTGGCGATACAGCCTGTCCTCTGGGCGTTTCGAGATGGCTGACAAGCATAGCAGTTATGCGACACGACCGATTATAAGTATCAAGTTAAACAAGGAAGAGTAATCCGCATGGAAGAAAGCAAAGACCTCCAAACCCTTTATAAGGTATTTCGTACTTTCATATACGTTTCACTGATAGTCGAGTTCTTCGAGTATGCCATAAACCCCGATGTGTTGGATCATTGGGGCGGCATTCTCGTAGAAATCCACGACCGTCTTAAACTATTGGATGTGTATCAGAACGGTCATCTGCTTCACAGTAAGGTGATGACGCTGCTGATTATTTGCATAACCTGCATAGGAACCAGAAACAAGAAGCATTTGGAGTTCAATGCCAAGAAGATGGTCATCTATCCTATTTCTATTGGCATTGTCCTGATGTTCCTTTCAGTATGGGTCTTTTACCAACATTGGACACCCAATTTCTTCACCCTATATAGCAGTACATGGTTGTACTTCTTCATGTCAATTGTTGGTACTATCCTTTGTCAAATTGCTCTCGATAACATATCAAAATATTTGAAGGACGGACTTTTGAAAGACCGTTTCAACTTTGAGAATGAAAGCTTTGAGCAGATGAAAGATAAAGTCAGTAACAAGTACAGCGTTAATATCCCCATGCGTTACTATTACAAGGGGAAGTTCCGGAAAGGATGGGTCAATATCGTGAATCCTTTCCGAGGAACATGGGTTGTTGGTACTCCAGGCTCAGGTAAGACATTCTCCATCATCGAGCCGTTCATCCGTCAGCATAGTGCCAAAGGCTTCGCTATTGTCGCCTACGACTACAAGTTTCCGACTCTTGCCCAAAAGTTATATTACCATTATAGGATAAACAAAAAAGCAGGACTTACGCCAAAAGGCTGTGCTTTCAATATCATCAACTTCGTCAATGTGGAATACAGTCGTAGGGTGAATCCTATACAGCTGAAATACATCAGCAACCTTGCAGCAGCCAGTGAAACAGCTGAAACATTGTTGGAGTCATTGCAGAAAGGTAAGAAAGAAGGTGGAGGTGGAAGTGACCAATTTTTCCAAACATCAGCTGTCAACTTCTTAGCTGCTTGTATCTATTTCTTCTGTAATTATGAGAAGCGACCTTACGATGAGAATGGACAGGAGATGAACTACGACAAGACCATTGACCCTGAAACCGGCATGATAAAGCCAACTGGTGTTGTCCGTGATGCAATGGGCAACGTCAAGGAACCTGCTTATTGGTTGGGAAAGTATAGTGATATGCCTCATATCCTGTCATTTCTGAATGAGAGCTATGAGACTATCTTTGAGGTTTTGATGACCGACACGGAGGTTGCTCCTCTTCTTGGTCCTTTCAGAACGGCTTTTGACAATAAGGCTATGGAACAGCTTGAAGGTATGATAGGTACACTTCGAGTCTTCACATCCCGACTGGCAACAAAGGAGTCGTATTGGATTTTTAGTAAAGAAGGTGATGACTTCGACCTGAAGGTCAGCGACCCTAACCATCCGAGCTACCTGCTCATAGCTAATGACCCTGAGATGGAAAGCATCATCGGAGCCTTAAATGCACTTATTTTGAACCGACTTGTAACGAGAGTAAATACAGGACAAGGCAAGAATGTGCCAGTCAGTATCATCGTCGACGAGTTGCCGACACTTTATTTCCACAAGATAGACCGCTTGATAGGTACGGCACGAAGTAATAAGGTAAGTGTCACTTTGGGCTTTCAGGAATTGCCACAGCTCGAAACTGATTATGGCAAGACTGGTATGCAGAAGATTATCACGACCGTCGGTAATGTTGTCAGTGGTTCTGCACGAGCCAAGGAAACCCTTGAATGGCTATCCAATGACATCTTTGGCAAGGTTGTTCAGTTAAAGAAAGGTGTGACTATCGACAGAGACCGTACCTCTATCAACATCAATGAAAACATGGACTCACTTGTTCCTGGTTCCAAGATTGCTGATATGCCAACAGGCTGGATCTGTGGCCAGACAGCAAGAGATTTCGTCAAGACCAAAACAGGACGTGGTGACAGTATGGACATTCAAGAAGCAGAAGAGTTCCAAACCAGTAAATTCTTCTGTAAGACAGACTTCAATATGGAGGAAATAGGCAATGAAGAAAAAGACTACGCCAAATACCCACTTCCCAAGTTCTATAAATTCCCCTCTGTAGAAGCCAAAGAACGTATCTTGTATGCCAACTTTTTGAAAATTAATAAGGAGGTCAAGGATATGATCTCTGAGATACAGGAGTTCAATAAGAAGTGATTACCTATATGATGTGTACTGCAAAAATAGTCGCACATTCGGCTATTTTTGCAGTTGAATATTTCATATAATAAACAATCAAGACAAAAAGCCTCACTAATAATCAAAATTAGAAGCGAGGCATTATGATGTTATATAAGAACTCCGAGTTCTCTGAGAGCAGTATTTAAATCACAAGATCTTACGCCAATAGCATTGCAAGCATCAGGTATCATGACACGATTCCGTCGTTGCGGATTACTCTTTTCGTATGTAACAAGAACCATGTCCTTTGCTGCAGCTGTTGCAACAAGATATGAATCTGCCACATTGACATAACCAGATATAGCAGATGGAGAGAATCCTACAGGATTGTTTTGAGCCCAAGCAATCGTTTCTACCATTTTTGCCATTACTGATGCATCCTGTTTCAAGAAAAATCCACGTGGTGCATTCTTATGAATCCAATTTGTAAGTTCATCTCCGCCCTTATCTATCTCATCTTTTACTTTATCTATTGAATGAATATTGCCAGATTTTATGAGACCAATCATTTTTGTCCAAAATGTAGGCCAAATATCCATTGGCAAATTCTTCTTGGATTCTACGAAGATATTAGTATCGAATAAATATTCCATGCCGTGTTAAATATTATTGGTCATAAAATTATCGTACGTTTTTCCGTATAATCCAGTTAAACGATACGCTTCCGTATAATTCAGTTGCTTGTTATTGACTGCATTTCTAACATGAATGGCGAAATTACGCCCCACACGTTTTACACTTGTTAAATAGAAACTTCCTCCAGTAGATTTTTTTTTAATCCGTAATTGACGCTGACTATACATTGCCCAAAAAGCTCTATATTCAGTGTCAGACATAAGACACAAATCATGAGCACGCCTTGCCACAACTAACTCACTGGCTTTAAAACGTCGTGATGCTGATTTTGTGTCGTTAATCCAAATCTCACGTAATACTGATGCAGGAACCAAGAATTCCGCCGCAACCATATCGCAATAATTTTCAGTTGCCTCATGATTCAAAACTTCACTTCCTGCATGTCCAGCACTCACTCCAAGCATAAGGTGAGCCACCTCATGTATTAGTGTGAAGAGTTGCGCACTTTTGCTATCAGCACTGTTGACAAAAATATATGGTGCTTTTTCATTTACTAAAGCAAAACCTCTGCACTCGCTCACCTTTAATGGGCGATGTGTATTATTACCAACTACACCATTATAAGCGAGAAAGACTCCAGTATCTTCAATTTTTTGCCCAAGAAGACTTACTGCTGCATCTGGAGTCGCTAAACTAAAAGCCCATCTATCATCAAGATCCAAAATGGCCCTCAATCTGCGGACTGTTTCACTTATAGATGTTTTAGTGGTAATGGAACCTATAAAATTGCATGTTTTAATGTCATTATCTTCAAGATATTCTTCCAACCATTCCTGTCTTGCTTGAACATTCATAACAGTGTCATAAACATTCAAGTTGAAATGGTCTTGTTGTTCTGCTTCACCACGAAACATTGGGAATGGAATGTTCTCTATGGGCAAATTGCTCATAAATAAATATCCGAAAGGAACATAGAATTTTGCAGCGAAATTTTTTAATTGATTTAAAGTTGGCTGTTTCTCTTGAGACAACCAACCATTAAGCAAAGGAAAAGTTTCTATCGCTTTTTCTTCGCTTATTCCTGCTCGTTGTATTACCCAACGAAGCAAATTTGGTTGAATATTTAATCTTTCTACAGCCATAAGATATATCTTGCTATGCAAAAATACAGAAAAAAGTCGAGAACAAAGAATAAAATGTCCCAACCATGTGCACTTTCATTTATAAATTAATACATGACAAATTACAGCAACACAAATTAACACTACCAACCAAAGAACTTTCCTCCATCATCACAAGTTTTCTCCCAATCGGATTTGCCCCACAACGTTCGTTTGTGGCGTTTCTTCGTTTTGTCGTGTTTTGCAATGACAAGCAACACTGCAATGATTATCAATATCGGTCCCATATGTTCACTCCTTATTAAATAATTGTTCTGTAACAAACCTCAGTATCAACATAGGATTAAAGAATTTGCCCCTCTCATTTTTCCATCTGCATGAAATGTGAAGATGTGGGCCTGTCGTCCTTTTACCAGAGTTTCCGCTGATGGCGATAATATATCCTGCCGTGACACGCTGTCCTGTCCTTACCAATATCTTTGACAGATGTAGGTAGGAGCATACACATATGCCATGATTGATGGTCACATAATACCCACCATTTGTGGAGTATGATGCAGCCGTAACCACACCTGGCAGCATGGAATACACCTCCTCAAACTTCGCTTTCAAGTCAAGCCCATTATGTATGCGTTTTGTCCGCTTGTTCATTGGGTCTTTCCGCACTCCAAATGGTGAATTGACTTGGATATGCTTCAATGGCAATGAAACAGACAGAACATACTTTCTGATGCTATCCATTGGTGGATTGGTGATGTATTCAATATTCGCAACCTCATCAAAAGCATCAGCATCTCTATCCCTTACATCATTGTTTCTGATTTTACCATAAGCATCCCCGACTGTGTTGAACGGAAAATGTCTATTGGTCTGTGCCATACTTTGGAAATGTGAAAACATGCCTAAGCAGACAACAAGAGCAATGAGGCGATTCCTCATATACAAAGGTATAAAATATTTCTTACGTATCAAAATATTGAGCAATGTATTTATGGGTGATTTATTAAAATGTGCGTTTTTGATTATAACAATATTTTGAGCATTAGTCGCAAAATAATCTATTGTATATTGACTTTGCCATCTTTGCTACTTTGGTGATATATCGAGGGTCTTCTGCATATCCGATTCGTTTGAGAAAATTCAAGTAGTTTCCTCCCTTATACCTATACTGTATCATCTTCCCATAACCCACCACACTATCTTCCCATCTTTCAAAGCGATAGTAATCCCTGTTCTTACTGTCATACAAGCCGAATAGGTTGTTGTATTCCTTACAGATCCTGCTGCTGAAATTTCCAGTTTCCAGCATTGCTTGCGCAAGCACAAATAATTTGTTTGAGAGACCTACTTCAGTTATTACGTCAGTCAAGTTCTTCAGATTAAGTTCTCTTGGGTTCCATTGACGATAGCTATGTATTCTTTTGCTGTTACCGACTGATGGAACACGACTTGTGCTTTTCCTTAAAGATATTTCTCGATCATATTTTTCTATCAAATACTTCAACTCTTCAATAGAGTAAGATGACTGTTCTGTACTGGCATTCTGCTCTGGAAGTACAGGACTCGATGGTGACGAAATGCTGTCATTCGGATCGTCAAGGTGTACATTCTTCACGCTTGTTCTCTTTAAATTCGTATTACCCAATGAATAAAATCGTCCTGATGAAATTTGTGCGATACAAGTAGTGTTGAATGCCAATAGAACTATGATTGCTGATATGAGTATTCTTTTCATGTTGCAAAGATAAATCACATGAGCATTACATATAATAAGGCAATCTTATAATGCGCAATATATTGAGCAAAACAGCTTTATTGGTTCTATTCTGTGTGATGAATAGAACCAATGAATGAAAAACCATACAAATCTCAATGAATTGAGCATAATTCTATATAAGTGAACATAAACGAAAGTAACTTTGCTAAAGATTACATTTACAAAAATACGTTTATGACGAATAAAAGATTTCATAGGGACGAATATCCATTTGACATTCTCGGTGAGTTCGGACTCACTGAGAACATGATTTATGACCTCCCTGATTATGTTCACGAGAACATTGAGATGGGTGGAATGTCTCCATTATTGCCCATATCAATCAAGCAACCGTTTGGTTGCACTCACTGCTACGCCAAGTTCTGCCTCATAGAAGTAGAAGATGGTATAGATGTGTTGTTTTCGCCAAAACTGAAGGAAGCAGACCTTTCAAATTTCTTGAAACAAGACCGACAGTTGCTTCTGGAAGGAAAGACCATCGTTTCAGAAGTGGAGAAAGCCGTCTTGTTGGATGATGGAACGGAAAACAAAAGAAGGGTAAAGGCATTTGTCCAATTGGATAAAGAGACAAACAGCGTAGTCTATGCCCCTACACAGATTATTGGCCGAAACCTACAGACAGTCACCAATGAGTTTGATCTATCGGAGAGTGAGCTTCAAGGATTTTGGAAAGGCGAGCTGGTCACTACTGAAATGTCCGATGAGGACAAAGTTACAGCCAATATCACCATAGGTATAGACCTCTTTTCAGAAAAGGGTGTGGTCTTAATTCCTGGTGGTGCAGCACAATGGAAACGAGTCGTTCATAAATCCATGCCTGAATACAATTTTGGCAATGATGGATGTTGGGTTAACAGACATGGAATGTTGGAGTATGTTCCAGAGGAGAATTTCACACAAGACATTTTGGAAGCTCTGGAAAGACAAGCGCGTCAATCTGGTATACCTAAGGAGAATCTTCAGAACATTTCTGTCGGACATTCCTTCCCAAATAGTGAAGCATACGATGATGCCCGACAAATCACAAGATAAACCAATCATTAAATTAAAACAAAATGCCAATGAATTATCCCGATTATGACACCCTGCGTGAAGAATACGAAGCAGGGAACATCACTGCTGTTGATTTCGTACTACAGCAATCAGATGAGGTAACAGAAGACTATCACCAGTTCTGCAAGGACGAGGGACTTTCACCAACCTCTGTAGAATCTGCAAAAGCCTTCATAGACTTTCGTGAAGAGCTTTTTGAAGAGAGTATCAGCAACTAATCACTTAAACAGAAGCGACTATGAGCATCCGTTCAGAATCTATGCCTTATCGTGGAGAACTCTCGTACCAGTTACAAGACCTTCTCCGCAGAAATGGTATGAAAGCCCAACTTGTCGTAGAGCAAGACCAATACAAGTTGTTGGTACAGGGGCATGACTCTCCTTTGTTGGAATATCCCATCAACGAGAAGCAGTTCAAGGCTCTCGCTGACGGTGGTACCAACTATGCCAACAAGAATGCCTACAAGACGTTTAACAACATCGTCGGAAGGGATTTCGATATGCCATCATCCTATGTGGCAGCAAGAAATGTCAACGGTCGTGTTGCCATGGGACTTCATGGTTATAGAGAAAGATTCTATGAACGCCATCCTAATATTCCGCCACACGCCTTTGGGAGGGATTTCTTAGGTTGGACACCGAGAATGCAGGAAGGTTTCCATTTGCGCAGAATGAGTGGCGTTGCCGTTTCACCGATGGTTGTAGAACATTCCGATGGACGTTTACGTCCGGGAGAACTCAAAAGTGGCAGTTATGGTTATTACTACAAAGGTGATAGCAAAAGTCAGAGCATGGATCCACTGAAAGATATGCAAGCCTACTTTCCTGCTGTTGTAACACGTCCAAGACCCCAAGAGCCAGCCAAGCCATACAAGGAGCTTATAACCTCAAATGTTTATTTCACCAATGAAAAGTGGCAAGAAGTGCTTTCGTCCCATGGTATCATTGTGGATGCCGACAAAAAGACACTGACTGTACAATCCAATGGTACACAGCAGGATTTCGTTTATGACCTGACAGACAACGAAGTCAAGAAACTGACAGACAATTCGTTGAAGAGCACTCCACTCAACGAGCGTCTGAGCATCTTGAACAATGCCATCAGCGGAGACTTCAAAGACAAGGTAACGATGGATATGCTCAACAGTAAAGAGCGCATCTCTATCACATTGAAGCCAGAAGTGGAAGAGTCTTTCCGCAAACAACTTCAGGAAGATGTGCAAGTTGTCAGTGATCCGTTGGAAAATGAGCAGCATTTTGCACCGACACTAAATCCAGAACAAGGTTACGCAAATGGCAAGGACCTTGAAGCCATGAATGAGCGTAAAGGGTGGTATCGTGAAGGTAAACATGGCCGTGAAGTTGAAGTCGGTGATATTTGGGTGGAAAAGGTTCCTTCAAAAGTTCAACAGGAAGCCAAGCAACCTCAAAAAGATCAAAAAGACGACGAGAAGTTCACCTACCGTATGAGCGCGGTCATCAATGGAGAAGTTATCACGCATGAAATCAGCAAGAAGCAATACGACAAGTTCATGGCCGTGGATGACTATCAACGCCAACGCATGATGTCAAAGATATTCAATGAGGTTGACATGAAAACCAGACCGGAAATGCGTCAAGGGTTCAACTTGGGAGCATTCCTGGGTGCCGGACTTACAGCAATGAGTGAAGCAACCTACCTTGGTGCAGACATCGCACACAATGTTGAGCATATCAAGCATCCCCATCCATCCCCGGAGATTCACCAAGAAGTTCATGGTAGTGGACGCATATATGTCAAGCCGGGAGTTGACTCACCACAGGATATTGCAGAAAGAGCTTTTGAAGCAGGGCTCAACGTCGGTGCGCACAGCCACGGTATGGGACATGGAAGATAAACAACTTAAAATATAAAGCAATGAGTAAAAAGAAAAAGAGAAAACAACAGTATAGCGTATCTCCAGAAGAGATTCGGCTTATTGAGAAAGACCTTGGAGTGGAATTTATCGATTTCTACAAGGGCATTTTCAAATCCAATGGTATTGTCTGGAAGCCGGTGAAAAACGGAATCGAACTCCTATGTGCAGCTTGGGATAATGTTCCGATGTTACAAATCTCATCAGGACGTTCCGCATGCCAATTCGTTCCTTTGGAGTGGGAACCATAAAATGCAGTCAAAGTAACTAACTATAATTTTGGCAGACCAATTATCATACGACGATTTCAAGGCACGGATTGACATTCAAGACGTGTTGAAGGACGCAGGCTATCACTTCTATCGATGTGATGGCTTGCGCTATCCCTCATATGTACGTCTTGACAGCAATGGAGGCCGGGTCAGAGGAGACAAGTTCATTGTGACAGCAAACGGGAAATGCTGTTTCCAACCGCCACAGCAGAAAGTGTACAATGTCATTTCTTTTATCACGGAGCATCCAGATTTCTTTCAGGAATACCATGCCGGTATCAATCCGCATCATCTTGTAAATCTTGTCTGTAACCGTCTACTGAACAATCCAATAGAATACGATATGCGCAACATCATAGAACCCAGACATAACATCAAGCCTTTTGACATTAAGGATTACACAGTCCTAAAATTCAAAAAGCACGATATGGAGAACATCAAGAAGTTCTATCCATTCTTCAAGAGTCGCATGATAGATATTGCCACTCAAAAAGCCTTTGGCTCATCGTTCATGCTTGCCACAAGACAGGCTTCGGAACAGAAAGGACGGTATTTCAAAAATTTATCCTTCCCACTGTACATACCAGGGCAGACTGCCGTTGTCGGTTTTGAAGAAAGAAGCAAGCCACGTCTTGACGGCACAAGCGGCTACAAAGGAAAGGCTCTTGGCAGCAATTCGTCTGAAGGGCTATGGATAGCAAGTCCTAATGGTACGGAACTGAAAGATGCAAAAGATGTCCTGTGGTTTGAAAGTGCCTATGATGCAATGGCATATTACCAACTATGCGCACACAAGGACAAGTCGCTCGCTGATGCGGTTTTCCTCTCAACAGGCGGCAACCCAACCGTCCTGCAGTTCCGTGGAGTAATCAAAGAAGCTCAGAATGCCTGTCACCACTTATGTTTCGACAATGACATGGCAGGAAAACAGTTCGTTTTGAATTTCAATACGGAGCTTAAACACGTCAAGGAAAGCATCCCCAAATATGGTGAAGACATGGTGGAATACATGGGCTCGCTTATGGATAAAGACAACTTTCTGTCAGGTAATGAAGACTTTTTGCCTGATGATGTTGGCAAACTATATGGCAAGTATGAAACGGAAGCGGAGGAATACATGTCCATGAAATACAGTGGATTGTGTTATGAAGGCGATGTCAAAGACCAATTGGATAAAGCCAACCGCTTACATAAAGAGTATGTCAACAAGATGAAAGAGAAGCTATGTATCGGAAGCGAACAGGGGCATCTCAAAGACCTTGGCACATACGACATCCCTGATTGGGCTATCTGCGCTATTGAAAATGGTGACTATGAAGGATTGACAGAGGAAGAGGAAACACTTGTAACGGAGTTCCTTGAAAAGCATTTCCCTGAAGGTTATGTGTCAAATATAGACTTTGACAATTATAACGAGCTCAATCTCTATCCTGCCTTTGGCACGAGAAACAGCAATGCTTTGGTCAGTCACGGAGAGTCACCATATGAAGCGGTAAAGACCTATTCCGTACAGTTCTTCCATCCTACACAACGTGAAAGTTATGCCCTGCCAAACCTTACGGTTGTCCGTGAAGTCCCTGAAGACGGCAGCAAAGATTGGAATGACCAGCTAATCCGTCAAGAAACAGAACGGATTGTGCAAAAAAGTCAAGGCGGTGAAGACGATAGGACTGTAAGTGCAGGAATAGACCTTAACAGCGACGGTGAGATTGAAATCAGCGAGAGTGATGAGAAGAAGCACCGTCACAATATAGGCAGATAATATGAGCATATCATATCCATCCATAAGAATACATCCTTCAGTGATGCAGTTCTACACAGAAGAAGGAATGACCATTGCCAGTGTTATTGTCCTGGTAGCGTTGGCAGGTTATGACGGTCTCACTCCAAGGTGGATGCCACCTTATATAATAGGTGTAGCCGTCATCTTAATCCTTTACTTGCTCTATCAGTATCTGTATGTGACTCGAACGGTATATGTAATCACATCGGAGCAGTTGAAATACGAGTGTGGAGTCTTCTCTTGTAGCAGGGATTTCATTGAATTGTACAGGGTCATAGATTACAGTGAGCAGCGTTCCTTCCTCCAGATGTTATTGGGTATTAAAACAATCAGCATTTATAGCGGAGATAGAACCCACCCACGTCTTGACTTTGTAGGCATTAGCAATAAGGTGGACCTGATTCCCACGATACGAGAACGAGTTGAATTAAACAAAAAGCGTCACAATATACATGAATTTACGAACACATAAAACATTCCGCAAATTGGAAAATCGTTTGTTTCCCTTTGGTAAAGATGATGCCAACGGCAAATGGCTCATTGTGTCTGTTGTCGCATTGATACTGCTGTTGATAACAAGCAGTCGAACATATGGGCAGGTTGTAACCTCGAACCCTGGCGAATACACAATCCTCGCTACTGGCAACAATCTCATTAACGGAACCGTCAAGTCGGAAACCCAAGCACAGCGTAATACTGCACTGGCGCAAAATGTGATGGCAGGAGAATTTACCAAGATGAAACAATGGGAGAAAGATTATAACAGTTATCTGAAAACTGCCACAAACTATGCTTCCGCATTAAAGGCTGCTACGCACATCTATGATGATGGCGTGCGCATATTGCTGACACTTGGAAAACTAAGAAAAGCTGTCAACAACAACCCACAAGGTATAGCCGCTACTGTAAGCATGAAAAATCTCTATATGGAAACAACTACAGAAATGCTGTCGGTGTTCACATTGTTAAAGGATGCCATTGCCAAAGGCGGATCAACCAATATGCTCACTGGAGCCGAACGTTCCAAAACCTTATGGGAACTGGAAGACAAACTGTTCTCATTTTCACATAAGTTGCATTTGTTGTATATCAGTATACGTCATTACCAGATGAGTGATGTCTGGAACCGAGCTACAGCAGGAATGATTGAAAGGGACAAGCATGAAGTGGCATTGCAGTCATTGTCACATTGGAAGCGTTATGCCAAAGAAGTTTCACTGTATTCAAAGTAGCGTATGAAGACCATTGTATTACCCATATTACTTGGCTTACTCGTATGGATGAATCCTACAAGAAGCTATGCACAGATGGATCCTGTCTTGACCGGTATGATTATAGACTACACCAACAAGGCAAAGTCGCAATACAACTCACAGTTGAAAACTATGGCAACAGAAACCGAGGGACATGTATGGCTGAAGCAGGAAGTGGAGAGTACAGCCAACTATCAGAAACAGTTTGACAACTATCTGAAATCCTTCCGTAGCATCATCTCATACGCTGCGCAAACCTACGGTTTCTATTATGAGATCAATCATCTGTGTGAGAACATGAACAAGTTGTCTGCACAGATTGGCAATGCGCCGACAAATGCCGTGGCCGTAGCCTTGCACAACAAGCGTAACGACATTTATGTCAGCATCATAAACAAGAGCGTCGGCATCGTCAATACAATCCGTCAGGTGTGTATCAACAATAAGATGACCGAGAAGCAACGCATAGAACTGGTATTCTCTATCCGTCCTCAGCTAAAGGACATGAACTATCAGTTAGCAACATTGACAAAACTTGTCAGATGCACGAATATGGGACTTGTGTGGCACAACATTGAATATGGCTCCTTGCCACATAGAACTGGTAAGGCAGGAATTATAGAAGACTGTCTGAGTGTGTGGAGAGTAAATGCAAAGAGTGTAAAACCTAAAAAATAGAAAGATATGGGTTGGTTATCATTAGCTACAAGGGTTATACCCAAACTATGGAGAAGTGGAGTTAAAGTAACGTCCACGCTATGGAAAGGCGGCAGTTCCGTTGTTGGCGCTGTCGCAAAAAATCCGAAAACCACAGCAGTTGCAAGTGTGGCAACTTTCGCAGGATGGCAGAAACTTTCGCATCCAGACGAGTCCATTGGTACAGCTGTAGGTAAAACGCTCCGTGGTGGAACAGACGGAACTGGAGACTTTGCGCACGATGTCGTAAACGGCTATACAGGTGAAAACACGGTAGAGCAAGTAAAGGACACCACAAACAAGGTCATTTCAGAAATTAAGGACACCGCAGCGGAAACAAAAGGATTGCTGGGAACTTTTGGGGACACATTGAAAGGCATCAGCTCTTTCATCGGCAACATGTTTGGAGGCAACGGAACCAATATGTTTGGTAATTTCTTCAACAATCTTGCTTCGGGGAAAATCTCCGGTTGGGGAATAGGTGCTTTGATAGCTGCTGCCTATATGGTATTTGGTCGGACTGGACTACTGGGAAAAGTCGGTGGCGCATTGATGGCCATGATGATGATAGGCAACAACTCACAACGGCAGACACAGACAGTTGCCCAAGCCGAAAATCAAGAGATGATGCAAGATGAACAGCAACAACGCAACAGGCATCGGTAATATCAGTAACATCAATAATACGAATAATATGAGAAAGACATTAACAGTATTTGGAGCAAGCCTGTTTGCAAGTCAGGCATTTGCAGACAGCATTACAGATGGCATTGGAACTGCAGGTGATGCCATTAATAGCTATACGCCGTATGTTCAAGCATTGGGTTATGTCCTTGCAAGCATCATAGGCATAGTGGCAGCGTTTGTCATCTATTATGCCATTGCCAACAATGACAGAAATGTAAAGAAGCGCATTCTCACATGGGGAGGAGGTTGTGTAGCCATGTTGTGTATGACGATTGCCCTTCCTAAGTTCTTCGACTATCAGGAGTCGGGCTTGCTTGCAGGAAACACGAACTCTTCGGGAGGTTCCTCTGGTGACTTTGCAGGTGGAGACCGTTGGGGAAAAATAGACATAACCATTCCCGACATCAACAATCCGATCTGGCGGCCAGACCATAGGTTTGACCCAATCTTAAGACCAGGCACAGGTATCGTCAAGCCGGACATAAAGCTCAACTAAACAAATAAGCAAAGACATGGAATACAAACAATCTATGAATCTTGTTTCTCCAAGCGGTTACGCCATGCCATTTGAGTTGTCAGAAACGACACCTTTGGAGATAACGCTCGGCTATGGTAAACAGACACACCCTGTGACTGGCAAGGAGTTCTTTCACCATGGAGTAGACTTCAAGGTCTATCCCCACACATGGCTCAAAGCTCTTGCCACAGGTGTAGTATCTGGAATAGCCAGTGACCGTGAAAAAGGATTCAACATAACAGTTAACTATCGCAATTATGCAGCAGGAAACTCCGCTGTCTATGATGTGGTCTATTCACATATCAAGGAATCCATTTGCAATTTTGGCAAAAGCGTAAATGCTGGTGACAACATTGCTGTGTGTGATGACACCCTTCACATTGAAGTTCGTTTCAATGGTGATGAAATAGACCCGATTGAGTTTCTTACGATGGTGAGGGACAATCTTATAGTTTATGAGCAGAAGACCATTCAAGGGAACAATCCTGAAATTGCTACTTTAGACTTCAAAGTGGAAACTCCATACGATAGCCAGCAACCAGAGATTGACCAAATGTATCAGAGGTTCTTCGGCAAGTACATGATAGACTTGCTGACAAGCAGATACAAGGTACCCAACGGAACGGAGCAAGTCCTACGTGATGTCTTGGCAGAGGGTGCAAGTAGTGGAGCTTATTATGAACACACACCGAGTATGCTCAACCCATTGGGTTTGGGAGAGCGTAGCTTGGGTATCATAGGACGCATACAGACAATCTTGACACATGACTTTCTCAACTACCTTGCTCTGATGCATGGAGTGTTCCTCTCCACAATGACCGAGTACGAAAAAAAAAAGCTACTTACAACGCCATAGCAAGCCAAGGGATAATAGACCCTTTCGAGAATTTCGACATAGACATTCAGAGCTTCGACATACAGCGTACCGTCAGCGTCTATCCCGACAAGGACGGCATCGTGTGGTGGACAAAGGCTTGGTTCAATGGCAAGAAGAAAGGTGAACGAGCCATAGAAATCAATCGCCAGTTAGCCATTAAGTTCATACAGGACAATGTGGCAAAGGACGAGTGGTTGGAAGAGTTTTTCCCTCGTCAGATGGAAGTCCTCCATGCAGCCCTTGCCCAAACAAGAGAACAGGTAATCAATCAGTTAAGACAGTCATTCATATAATCATGGCAACAGCAAATAGCGACAAGCAAGACATCTTCACATCCAAAGTCATCCCCATCATGAAGAAAGTTCGTGATGACCTAAGCCGTAAACAGATGGAGGAATATGGAAGATATAGTTCTTCATTGGGAGCTGTTTTGGCGGGGGCAGCAGGGCCAGATGGTGGCATGACTGCCACAGCGACCTATTATAACAACCTAAAATACATTGGCGAGTGGAATAGTAAGACGGTAGATGACTATATCAACATGGTAAAGGCTGAACTAAAAAGACAGCACATAACCGTTGATGCTGTGATGGAGAAAAAGATGATAGACTACCTTGTCAAGCAGCAAATGCCAAAGTCAAGTGCAGACTACATACTCCGTAAAGCGGCAGAAGGAAGTATCTTCTATATTCCTGAAAGGGTCAGAACGACCTCATTGCAAGACCATATAAATAAGAAAGCTGAAGAAAAGTACAACCCTTCTCTTCTTGAAGAAGTGGCAGGAAACATCGGCTCATGGCTTATCAATGCTGCTACCACATGGGGTGCTGGCGGTTTCTTCGGACAGTTGGCTATGGATGGTGGTACGGAAGTGGTTGAACGCACGTCCCAAGGCCAACAAAAAAAGTATGTAGAACAACAGAAACAACAGGCAAAGAAGGAGGTAGCAGCTGCAAGCAAGAAGAAAGCCAGTGTCCCTAAATGGATGCTTGATCAGATGGGATTCAAAAGTTGTGCTTATGCCACAGACAAACAGTTGAGCATTGCTTTGGACTGGGCAAACAAGAATGGTCAGAGATATAGGAATAAGGTCAATCAAGCCGTCAATGCTGGGGAACGAACGGTGAAAGCAAACGGCAAATCCACCATGATGTCCGTTTCTGATGCCACTTTTCGTGCTATGGAATACGAGACATTCGCCAAAGTAATACAGAAAGAACTCGTAGGCCGCAAAAATGGTAAAGATGCAGTGCATTATTCCAATATAGCGGAAGCTGAAGAGTCTACGGCTTACATGAAAAATGCCGATGAAGCAGAGGCCGCGCAAGCAACAATGCCGGGTGCTTCTACTGGAGAATACGCAGGATGGGACAACTTGATTGGTTCCGTGGAAATGGGTGGCATGGGGGACACTATGCAACATCTGGGAATCACACTGTCCATGCTGCCAGACATGTTAGTCGGCGTGTTTACGGGAAAGACAAGGTCTATAGGGCTGAACAAGGAAACAATGATTCCTTTGGCGGCCCTTGTCAGTGGAACATTCATCAGTAATCCTTTGATGAAGATACCGCTCATGTTGTATGGTGGTGCCAGTCTGTTCAATACTGTTGGTCAAGAGGCTCTTGCCGAGTATCGGAAAGAGAATGGCGAGCAACCGGTCTCTCGCTATAAGCGGTATGCAGATGAAGAGCTTGACAAACGACTGAAGAACCCACAGATAGAAGGTAACGTGTTACTTGTTGACATGGATAACGTTCCTCGTCTTGTCACTTTGCCGCAATCCGTTATCGAAGCATACAATGAGGGAGCCTTGACTGTGAACACGATAGCCAATCGTATACTATCAAAGGCGGATCAGTCAACCATGTCTAACAGACAAGGCATGCACAATGTTTCTGAACGCTATGAGCAGACGCAGGATAGAGAGCAAGTCCGAGGAATACGCTAAGAACAAGAAATAATAATGATAAAAGAACAAATGATACGATAATATGGCAGAAGAAAACATCAACAAAAAAACAGGTGCAGAGCGACAAGCGGAAGTCTTGGTTGCAACCCTTGAAAGAGCTAACAAGAATGGAGGTACCTTGCTTAATGCAGGGCAAAAGGCGATGCCTCAGTTCTATGACAAGACATTACGGATTACCCCCGTCAATGCCCTCGTTATGGCAATGCATAGTGATAGCGGTGAGTTCAAGACCAACAGCTACACCATGTTCAATGAGACCCATGACCGCAACGAAGCCGTGAAGAAAGGTCAAAAAGGAGTTCCTTTCGTTTGGCAGAACCTCAACCAGTACGTCAACAAAGACAATGCGGAGGATAAAATCAGCCGTGCAGAATACAATTCTCTCGCAGATGCAGAAAAAGCAAAATACAAGGTTAATCCTCGTGAGGATGTGTATACGGTCTTCAACATCGACCAAACCACCATGTCCCATGTTCATAAGGAAGAATACGCCAAGCAGGTGGAGCAGTTTGGATCAAACAGATCGACAGATGAAAAGCTCCTTCGAATGGATGTCAACAAATTCATCCAGAGTATGAAGGACAATCTCGTCCCTATCCGCAAGGATGCCACTGGTATTGCACATTATGATAGCAAAAAAGACACATTACACATCCCTGCTCAGAAGGATTTTCCTTCGTATGCAGACTATGTGCAAGAGGTAACCCGGCAGATTGTTCATGCGACTGGAGTTCCACAACGCTTGGGACGAGAAGGACTTTCCGTCGATGGCGTAAAGACACCGTCAGAAGTACAGCAACATATGGAAATGCTTGTGGAAGAGCTTGCGTCTGCACACAGAATGCTTGAATTGGGCATGACAGCGAAGATGCGTCCGCAGACCGTTGAACAGTTACCGAATATCATTTCCGAACTGAAAGCGGATCCGACGATGGCGCAAAAGGTTCTCCATGACGTGAATCGCACAGTTGGGATGATAAAGAAGGCTGAGAATGGAGAAAAGATCAAACTCATCGAGAAGCCTTCTGAAAAACGCCAACAGGCATGGGCTTCACAATTTCCTATAGACAAGGTTCCATCAACCTTTACACAGATCTCAATGCTGAAGGACGATGAAGGCAAGTGGACACTTGCTGCAAAGCCTGAGAATGCCCGTACTTTTGCTGTTCATCCCAGTCGTGAGGATGTCAGCCTGTATTTTGACATGATGAAGAATGACCATGATGAAACTCATGTGAATGAATTCAAAACCCAGTTCGCTCAGAAATACTACTCAGTAGTGGCAGCTAATCCCGAAAAGGAAGCCAACATCTTTAGAAGCAATGCCTCACAAGATGCGTTAGACCTTATCAGCAAGGTCAATGCCTTTAAGACAAAGGACAACAAAATTCTGCTTGTTGCCACCATCGGTGATGAGAAGCAGAAGTCCGTGCAGATAAGCCAGTCGCAATGGCAAAGAATGTGGCTTGCTGATGACAAGCAGGACTACAAGACACACCTCGCAGCCATTCTGTATTCTGATGTCCTTGCAGGAAAACTAGAGGAGATGAAGCGTTCTGTCTCTCCTGACGTGGAGGGAACTCAGCTTCATGAGGAGAATGAGCACCGTGAATACCACGAGGAGGAGAAACGGCAGCAACAGCAGATGTCGAATGTACCCCCGATTATCAAGCAATACAATGATTTGAAGCAAAAGCATCCAGATGCATTATTACTTTTCCGTTGTGGCGATTTCTATGAAACCTACAAGGAAGACGCGGTAAAGGCCTCCAATATCTTAGGTATCACGCTCACAAAGCACAGCAAGCGTATGGATGAGGAAGGAAAGCCGTTAAAGATGGCCGGTTTTCCATATCATGCCCTCGATACTTACCTTCCCAAGCTTATCAGAGCAGGAGAACGAGTTGCCATTTGTGACCAGTTGGAATCTCCAAGACAGAAAACCTCACAGCAGGAGGAAAACAAGCCAGAAGCCAAGCAAGAGGTTAAGGAAGTTGTCTCCGCTCAGAAAGAGGAGCGCCATGGTATGCACAGATAAAGCAGTATGATATGACATCATCAAGACAACAATACATAGAACGGTATGCAGAGTATGCTATGGAGCAGATGCGGCGA
This sequence comes from Oscillibacter sp., assembly GCA_963594595.1. Classification (GTDB taxonomy): domain Bacteria; phylum Bacteroidota; class Bacteroidia; order Bacteroidales; family Bacteroidaceae; genus Prevotella. The sequence continues at coordinate 43,791 of CAVBFA010000002.1, forward strand.
TATGGCATACCTGCATCCATAACTCTTGCCCAGGGCATCATCGAGTCTGCCGATGGCAAAAGTACACTGGCAAACACTGCCAACAATCATTTCGGCGTAAAGGGAGCATATAATGGAAACTATGTCCTTGCTGACGATGACAAACCAAATGAGAAGTTCAAGAAGTATGACAATGTTGGGCAAAGCTATGAAGACCATTCCAAGGTGCTCATGGCACAGCGATACCAGCGATATGTCAGAAATCTGTCTCCCGATAACTATAAAGGTTGGGCTGCAGGTATCAAGAAGGGCGGTTATGCGTCTGCAAGTAACTATGTGTCTACAGTGGTCAACGTCATCGAAGGTGCAAAGCTCCAACGTTTTGACAAAATGGTGATACAACAGATGAATGCCGAAAGAAAGCAATTCGGTGTTCAGTCCAACCCATTGTCAAACAATGAAGGTACAAAAGCCAAAGCTACTGGAATGAATTTGCCACAATCAAGTTACAGTATGCCGGTACAGCGCAGGGAGTTCATGCTCATTACTTCACCTTACGGTCAACGCGAAGATCCTATAAACAAAGGCAAAACGCAGATACACCACGGCATAGACATCAAGACCAATAAGGACAATGTCCTTGCCACAGAAAACAATGGCGTGGTTGTCGGTGTCGATCATCGAACTACAACTGGTGGCGGTAAAACCGTTACGGTGGAGTATGCTCGTGAAGACGGAACTAAAACAAGAGTGCAATACATGCATCTTAGTGAAATATCCGTCAAGAAAGGCGATACGGTCAATGCTGGTCAGAAGTTAGGCGTTTCGGGTAATACCGGCACACGAACCACTAGTGAGCATCTTCATTTTGGTGTCATTAACGTCTCGGCTGACAATAAGTTGCAATGGGTCAATCCAGCTGCCTACCTTGCAGAAATCAGTCAAAAGGGCAATCTCAATATCGAGGCACGACATAACGGAAAGGACATACTTGCCGAATACATGACTGCCGGAACGAAAGCTGTAAACACCGACGAGCAAACACCAGAAAACTGGATGAGTAAACTCCTCGGCTCTGAAGATGCAGCCCTCGGCATTGAAGGTGGAGGTGACAAAGGTCTCTTGGGAAACCTAATGCAAATGTTCATGACATTGCTTATGCTTACCATCCAAATGGAGAACAAAAGTAAGGAAGAAAAGATGCAAGCGGTCAGTGATGCTGTTATCAATCGGCATATTGACATCAGCAGCTTTGTCCCCAACCTGAAGTCTGCTGTATTGAGCATCAATGACAAAGGAAATGCGGTTCTTGTCGTTAATGATGGCAAGAAGGAATACTCCCATGAATTGACCAATGCAGAGAAGAACAGTATCTCCAACATTCTTCAAAGCGACAGTGGCGATACCACAAAGCGACAAAGGATTGGCTGCATTGTCAATGCCATAACATTCTCTTATCAGGCATCCAACAATTATGAGCAGATTGAAGCACAGCAACAATCCCAGCAACAGACCATTCAAAGAAGATAATAACAATCAAACTTACAAGATATGATTAAAGCAGAAACAAATGTCATAGGTACGATAAAGCGCAGCGCAAATATTCGTACAGACAAGAACAACAATCCGTATTTGTCATTTGTCATGACAGTCGTTTTAACGGATGCTAAGACAACAAGTAAAAGCATCGATGTGTTTGTCTCGCTTCCAAACGCCAAGCAGGACGAGGCGCAGTCCTATGTTGAAGGACTGCGTGTGGCTGTAAACGGCAATTTGGACATCCGCAAGAAAGAAGACATTTTGAATTTCTATCTGACAGGCAACACCATAACTGCCCAGAATGTGGCTGAACTTGACTCTATTTCAGGTACACTCTCATTCCGTGGCTATCTGAAGAAAGAGAATATCTATCAGCAGAAGACAGACAAGAACGGTCATCCGTTCATCGTGTTCTCTGCCTATTCCTTGGAAAAGAACGGACAGGAGTATCTGAGCACATGGGTTAATTTCATGCGCTTCCCAGAAAAAGGCGCAGCAGTTGAGAGCATCATTCCTGATTGGATGCACTCTAAGGCACATGTGGACATAACCGGTGAATTGCAGGTTTCAGCCTACAATGACGTGGTAAGACTTTCTTGTCGTGTGCATGACATGACCGAATACATCAACACCCAACAGTAAAGCAGAGCGTATGAAAAAGAATACATACAATACCGATGGGCTTAGTGCGGAAGACCGCGCTTTGAACACCTTTGCGGAACTTATGATTGAAAAGATCCGCAACTTGCAGGAAGACTGGAAGAAGCCTTGGTTTTCACCGCAAGTAGCCCAACTGCCCAAAAACCTCAATGGTCGGAACTACAATGGCATGAACAGCATTGTTCTGATGCTCATGCAGGAAAAGAATGGATGGCAGACTTCTCGTTATGCCACCTTTGACCGCATTGTAAGTCTGAACTTCACAAAAGATAAAGATGGCAAGAAGGCAGCAGTAGACGAGAACGGCAACAAACTCCCTCGTGTTGGCATCAATAAAGGAGAAAAGAGCACCCCGGTTATGCTGACCACATTCACATGTGTACATAAAGAAACAAAAGAGCACATCAAGTACGACGATTATAAGCAGCTCACTCAAGACGAGAGGAATAACTACAATGTCTACCCAAAGTTACAGGTTTATAACGTCTTCAATCTCGACCAGACCAATCTCAAAGAAGCACGTCCAGAGATGTATCAAAAGTTCAAGGATGAAGCCGTTGGGCAAAGTCTGCGCACCACAGATGGTATGGTTGATTTCCCTGCTTTGGATGCCATGATAGAGAAAGACCTCTATGTATGTCCCATAAAGCCCATTCATGGGGACAATGCCTATTATAGCATCAGTAAAGACGAGATAGTCATTCCTGAAAAGGCACAGTTCATAGATGGTGAGTCCTTCTACAGTAATCTCTTACATGAGATGAGCCATGCCTCAGGTTCAGAAAACCGCTTGAATCGATTGGTTTCTGGCTCCACCTTTGGAAGTGAGTCATACGCAAAGGAAGAACTTGTCGCAGAGCTTACAGCCGCACTTGTCTCTTCACAGTACGGCATGGAGAAGCATGTAAAAAGCGACAGCGCCGCTTACTTGAAGTCTTGGCTTGACAGTCTGAAGGAAGACCCCAATTTCATCAAGACTTCTCTAATGGATGTCAAGCGTTCTTCCTCATTCATCAGTCAGAGGCTTGATGCTGTGGCGCAGCGTCTTGAACGAGACGGTTGGGAGGCTGATTTCTCGGACATCCGTGAAAAGAACAAGGCTTTCACTCCTGTTTTTGGTAACAAGGCTGAGAGACCGACTGCGTCAAATCAAGAAAATCAGTCTACACAAGAGCAAACCAAACCCCAAGTCCAACATGAGGAGGTAGCAGCAAGAAGCACCGAACAGCCCCGATTTCATCGTTAAAATATATGAGCCGAACCCTAAATTAGAAGTGTTGTTCACAATATCAGAAGAAGAAGGAGCAGAGATGTATCTTGGAAATACACCAATAGAAGTTGATTTGAGTACAGCGATATATATGTTACAGCAGAAAGACAATATGCCAGAAGGGATGGCTTGGGGTAACTATTTCCCTGCTGTTATCAATCATACCAGTTCTGTCATAGCACGCAAACATCCTGATTTCCATGCAGCAAAACATGGAGATTATGATGCAGCGTTACGCTTGGTCAACGACTTGGTTAAGGATGACAAAGTTGGCTATATTGCAAGATGCTATCCCAACGCCCATATAGCTTATAATCACAAGATGCAAGACAGTAAGGTCAATATGATACCGGCTGCTTACGCTGCAAAATTCTTGGCAATAGGGATGGATGTAGAACATAATATCATTGCGGTCACAGACGTCTCCCATACCAATGCTTCTGACATATCAAGGATTAGCAAACGTGTACGTTTTGAAGGTGAGGTCAAGAAAGGGGTAGACTATATCCTCTTGGATGATTTTATTACATCGGGTGCCGAACTTCGGGATATGAGGGACTACATACAAAGCAAGGGTGGTAATGTGGTGATGATGACCACATTCGGACATGGCAGTTTCGGCAAACTCAAAGATATAAGAATAGACAACAGCCTTATCGAAAGACTAAAGGCATCGGGTATTACAGACCAAGATTTAAGAAAATATGGAATTGCATCAGAAATCAGGTGTCTTACCATCGGAGAAGCGGCAAAACTCTCCAGAATGGTTAACGCCAAAGCAAAAACAACAGTTGCACAACTCTGCGCAAGAGTTCAACGAACACACCAAGAATGCCCCAATCTGCCAGCAATGGAGACAGAAGTTCCAAGAAATGGGGTTCAAGGTGTCAAAACTAAAGAGATAACAGAAGAAAGTAAAACAATCAAATTCAAATTATGAAGAAGTATGTATTCATGTTTCTGCTCAGCCTGACATCTATGGTGTCTATGGCAAGAGACAGTATTGTAACGGCACAGCAACGATGCCAAATTGAAGCAAGGGACAAAGCCGAGTTACTTGTTCCTTTAACTCCATCTTACCTTGACGGTATAACATCAACTACTGGTTGGGATAACAATTGGTTCGTGGAAGCAAAAGGAGGGACCTCCGCTTTCATCGGCACTCCTAAAGGGTGTGGAGACCTTTTCGACCGTGTTATGCCGGTGTTGCAAATCGGTGTTGGTAAGTGGTTCACTCCTGCCGTCGGTGGCAGAATTGGTTATCAAGGGATTAAATTCAAGAACGCAAACTTACAATCTATGAAGTACCAGTTCGTTCATGCAGACTTCATGTATAATCTCACGCACAACCTGCAGTGCAACGAGTATGGTTTGTCGAAATTTGATGTAATTCCTTACGTCGGTGTCGGTATGATACGCAACTCTTCAAACACTCCTGGTTATTTTCTAACGGACAATGCTCCTTCCGGCAACCATCCGTTTGCTTTCAGCTATGGTGTTGAGTTTCGTTATCTCCTTGCCGACCGTCTTCATCTTGTCAGTGAAGTCAGTGGTATGACAACAATGAAAAGCTTCGATTGTGTCGGTACTTCAAGCAGATTTGGTGACCACATGGTCAGTGCCTCTGTCGGTTTGTCGTACACCATAGGCAAGAGGGGATGGAAAAAAGTCGTTGATGCACGTCCGTACATCAACCAAAACAACTATCTTCTGAAGAGATATTCGGAACACTCACAGCAAGCTAATGGCAACAACAATAAAGAAGCACAATCCACCGACAAGAACAACTATAGTGGTCTTAACTCCCTCCGTTATAGAATGTCGTTAGGAAATGAGAACAATGATAGTTCTTCGGATAGCCTGTCACAGAACACTAAAGTAACCATAGGTGTTCCCATTTACTTCTATTTCAAGTTGAACACAGCAAAATTGGTGGACAAAACACAGTTGGTCAATCTTGATGAGATTGCAAAGATTGCAAAAGAACAAAACCTAACCATTCATATATCGGGAGCAGCTGACAAAGCAACTGGCTCAGATAAGCGAAATCGTCTTCTGAGTATTGAAAGAGCCAAGTACATCTGTAAACAATTGATGAAACGAGGGGTTGATAAAGATGCCATGAAAGCTACAAGTTTAGGTGGCATTGAGCAGTTCTTACCAAAAGAAGCCAATAGATTTGGAGTGGTATTATTGACTCAATAGAACTAACTTTTTCTATTTCCTAAAATCAGACCTGTCTGCTATTATAATTATAGCATTCAGGTTTTTTGTGTCTATAGAATCAAGATTTATGGCTTAATGTAGAAAATAATTCTTCAAACAGGAAAATATTTATCGTATTAGGCAATTTCCAATATAAAAGCCTTACCTTTGTAATCAAAATATTCTAAAATACTATAGTAATGGCTGACAATTGTGCCTTGCGCTCCTGCAAACTCTTCTTATCACCAAAGATAAATTCGGTGCCTTTCTTTTCTGCATTGACTTGAAGCGTGGCATCAAAAGACTTGCCACTCTTCGAGGTCATACCCTCTACTTTCACAGCCTTGCCCTCAAGGAGGTCTTTGTACTGCAGGTCTGAGAGGGTGACGCCTTTTATTTCCTTGGGGATAGACACTCTGTCGGCACGCAAAGCGATAACTTCATTCGTCTGTGGGTCAATGGAAACATAGGCAGAGAAAGGCTCGCCGTTTTTGGGCGTTACTTCGATGGTTTTACCCAAATTTCCCGTTGCCAAAAGGATTTCCTTTTCCTCATTCGAAAACTTGTGTCCCATATAGGGAAAGTCGAGTTGCGGTTCTTTTCTTAGGGAATGGACGGCTATGGAGATTTTTCCCTCTTCGTCTGTCCGGAATGCAAGGCGTGCTTCGGTGTGGATGGTGGTTTCTCCTACGGGAATGGCAATCGGCAAAAGATTGGTTTTCTGCCAATTGAGCATTTTGTCGAGTTCGCCGTTCTGTTCGAGTTTTTCTTTGGAAAGTCCTAAGGTTTCAAGCATCTTCCAGTCCACGCGTTCGGGATTGATGGCTGTGGCATTTTTCTGCTGAGGAAGGTAATCTTCGAAATCGAGCTGAATGTCTTTTATCTTCTGCTGATTGTCGGGATTTTGCTTGTTTTGCAACATAGTTTTGAGATTCGCCACGCCTTGTTCCACATTGTCAGCAAGCACCTTATACAAGCCAAAACGCTTGGGTTCGTTGAACTGTTTGAGGAAATTCTTCATGAAGTTCTTCAAGAGTCCATCTCTACTATTGAATTTGAAGAAGTCGCCTTGGTTGGCTTCTTCGGCAGGGGATATCTTGAGTTTCCCCTTTTCATCGATGTTTGAAACTACGGAAAGTTTACCTACTTCCGCCTCGTTTTTGACCTCCGTGCGGTCTTCCAAGACCAGCACATAATTATTGTTGTTCGATTCCATAATGGTTTGTTGTTGAATGGATAATAGTTTTGACGACAAAGATATCATCTTACGTCTGCACGGCTGGAATTTAGGGGTTTATGAAGGAAAACAAAAGAAAAATGAAGATTTCTGCGGAAATCTTTGTTCGAATCAGAAGTTCTTTGCATATTTGCAACCTAACATGTTCGTTATACAAGATTATAT
>CAVBFA010000003.1:0-30067 GCA_963594595.1 Oscillibacter sp.
GCATCCATCCGTCGTCGTACTCATAGCGGGCACGCTCGTCGGTATCGCTGATGTCTGATATGAAATAGTCGGGAATGTTGAAACGGTCGATCAACATCTGCTGATCTTCCTCACTTGGACATGTTACTTGTATCCAGCAGTTGGGTTCCCATTCTTTGATGGCCTTCAGCCCTTCGGTATAGTTCCAGTATGTTCTCATTGATAAAATCCTCCACTTGGTAAACAATCAAGCGCAGGAGTCTCTGCTGAGAGAGCCGTTGCCGTCCCTGCGCCTACAAGTCTTTATTTTCCGCGTGATAATCGTCCATAATTAATAGAATTGATAAAAATCGCCTGCAAATTTACATTATTATTTTTAAAAAGCAAGGAGTTGTAGCAGCGAATTCGTATCTTTGCAACCGTTTTTTAATAATTTACTTTATATTTTTATGTACAACAGACCAATGGCATCGTGCGAGCCTATGAAGTTCAAGCGCTTCTCCCACAAGGGCTACGCACTTTTTGCATGTTTGGGCAAGGTGGTGCTCATCGGCACTCTGAGCGTTGCAACAGTCTCTCATGCCAAGGCAGAGGGAGTGAGCACCAAGGAGCTTCGTCCTGACACACTTTCCACCCAGAGCGATGTGATGCTTAACGAAGTGAGCGTAACGGGCTCACGTGCGCCGCTGACCAGAAGTCAGGCGGCGAGAATGGTAACTGTACTGGACAGCAAGGAAATTCAATGTGCGCCAGTGCAAAGTGTTAACGATTTGCTGAAATACATCGCCAGCGTGGATGTGAGGCAACGCGGTCCGATTGGAGCGCAGACCGACATCAGTATCCGCGGCGGAAACTACGAGCAAATCACAGTCCTCCTCAATGGCATTAACATCTGCGATCCGCAGACGGGACACAATGCCTTCGATTTCCCGGTGGATGTGGCAGACATAGAGCGCATAGAAGTGCTCGAAGGACCTGCCGGAAGAGTGTTCGGCACCTCGTCGCTGCTCGGAGCCATCAACATCGTGACGAAGAAAGAGAAGACGAGCAACGTTTCCGCCCACATTGACGGCGGAAGCTACGGCTACCTCAGTGGCGGAGCCTCTCTCAACCTCTCGACGGGCAAGTGGACCAACCGCATTTCAGGAAGCTACACCCGTTCCGACGGCTACAGCCGCAGCAAGGCAGGAAAGCTCAACGGCGACTTCTATGGTGGAAAGGCTTTCTATCAGGGCGGTTATGAGGATAACGACATCAAGGTGGACTGGCATGCAGGACTGAGTTCACGTGATTTCGGTTCTAACACTTTCTATGGCACTGGCTCCGACAATCAGTTTGAGCATACCTTCAAGACGTATACCGCCGTGCAGGCGGAGACGAAGCGAGGCAAGTTCCACCTCAAACCTTCTATATATTGGAACAGAAACATGGACCGCTTTGAATGGTTCCGCAGTCATGACGGCACAAAGCCAGAGGAACTGTCATACGGAGTGCCCTACAACTATCACCGCACCGATGTATATGGTGTGAACCTCAACTCCTATTTCGACTGGGTGTTCGGCCGCACCGCCATCTCGGCAGAGTTGCGCAACGAAGACCTCGTGAGCACCACGCTCGGTGAGCCGCTCGACAAACCCAAGCATGTTCACAAGACCGACCGTGACTATACCAACGGTCTGAACCGCACGAACATCAGTTTCGCGCTGGAGCACAACATCCTGCTCGAACGGTTCACCCTCTCGGCAGGTCTCGTGGCAGTGAAAAACTCATGGAGCAACATGAACATGCGCCTCTATCCAGGCATTGACGCCAGCTATCGCATCGGCGACCACGTGAAGTTCTATGCTTCATACAACACGTCGCTGCGCATGCCGTCGGCAACGGAACTGTATTATTCCGTGGGCGGCCACAAGGCCGACAAACATCTGAAACCGGAGGAACTGCAGGCATTTGAGGGCGGAGTGAAATATCTCAGCGCCGGCATCACGGTAAGCGCCAGCGTGTTTCACAACCGCTGCAAGAATATGATAGACTGGATCTGGGACAGCAGCGAGGGCGACGAGGCAGTGTGGAAATCGGTGAACTTCACCAAGATAAACACCATCGGCACCGAGGCACAGGTCAGTCTCAACTTCCTGCGCCTCATCCCGGCTCAGCATGTGGTGAAGAACCTCACGCTGCAGTACACCTACCTCTCACAGGACAAGGACGAGCCTGCCAATATCCAGAGCCGTTCCACACTGGAGTATCTGCGTCATAAGTTCATCGCAAACCTCGACCTCAACCTTTGGCACAACCTCGACCTGACGGTGAAATACCGTTTCCAGAAGCGCGACGGCAAGTTCACCGCCACCGATGCTTCTGGCAATGCCGTGGTCAAGAACTACCAGCCGTATGCCGTCACCGACGTGCGTCTGGCATGGAACGACAAATGGTATAAGGCTTACGTAGAGGCAAACAACGTGTTCGCCAAGAAATACTATGACTTCGGCTCTATCCCCCAGCCGGGTGCATGGGTGATGGCTGGCGTAGCGGTTAACGTCAATCTATAATGTAACGACCCTATTCGCGAAGTTCGCCCAGAATGACAATCTTGTCGCTTCTCGACAAGTCGCCGGGATTGCTTCCCGGTTCGCCTTCTGGCACCTTCAATCCCTGACGGGCATAATAATCCCTCCAATAGGCGGTTATTGTGCCCGTCTTGTCATGAAACGACATCGGAATCGGTTTGAACACAAGTTCGCCATCCCTGCTTCTGTAGCATTTCTGCACCAGTTCGCTGCAATACATCGCACTGTCCGACGGCATGAAATTGAAGTCGTATGGTGTACCGATAAACTGCATTGCCCTCTCCACCGAGCGAGCCACGCCGACGGTGTCTTTCAGTTGTCCCACTACCACTACATGTCGTCTCGCCATGAAACTGTCAATAGGAGTGAGACACACCCCCTTGTGTATGGCTTCAAGGGCAAATCCCTTTCCGCCGTCATTATGATAAATCGCCACATGGTCGATCTGTCTGCCGTCAAGTCCCGTCGTCACGTCGGTTATGTTGTTGCCGCTTTCAGCCACACAGAAGAGCAGGTCGCCCTCGGCAAGTCTGCTGGCGGTTATTCCCTTGTTTCCCTGTGCCCACAGACATATAGACAGACATATGGCCGTTGCGGTGATTATTATCTTCTTCATCGTCTTGAGTGTTGTTTTTATTTCAGAATATGAATCCTTTTATATCAGTTGTTTTTTTGATATCTGCTAATGTTGAAATCTAAAGATCTTGGTTAACCCCAGGCAGTCATAAAAACACATAAAAAGGTCTGATGACCGGTTAGGGCTTAAATCTCAGACAGTTTCTTGTTCTCAGCCAGACACCAGATTGCTACGACCATTGTGGCAGCAAGTGGCAGTGTGAAGACCAATGGGTTGATATGTTCAGGGTTAAACTGCTGCATGATGTCTGTCATCCATCTTATGCCGTTCCAAAAGACGTGTGTGGCAGACTCGTGGATGCTTGATATCAGGTCGACGTATATCAGGATGACGATGCCCACCGTCCAGCATACCGCCGTCCATATCCTGGAGATTCTCCTCAGCCTCTTGTCAGCCGCAGGTTCGATGGTTTCCATCACCCTGTCGGAGAATCCCTCGTCGGCAATCACCGTCTGGTTTGCCGATGAGAAAAAGCTTTTCAGCAATTCGTCTTTATCTTCTTTCATATCCATTGTCTTTTAAGTATGTGGTGAGTTTCTCCTTGCCTCTGTGCAGGTGAGATTTCACTGTGCCCTGCGGTATGCCCGTTATGGCGGCAATTTTGTCGATAGGCTGTCCGTCGATGAGCTGCAGCGTTATGCATGTGCGTTCGTCAGGTTTCAGCGTGGCGAGAGCCTTCAGTATGTCCATCCCCAGTGTGCAGTCGTCATTGCCGGCATGGCGTGCCGCAACAGAGGGCGTGTCCATATCTTCCGTCTGATGGTGGCTGCGGCGATAGTCGTAATGGGTGTTGTAGGCTATTCTCATCAGCCATGTCGAGAACGACGACAGTCCTCTGAACTTCCCTATGTTGGCATACGCCTTGATGAACGTCTCCTGTGCCAGGTCGTCGGCGAGCTGCCGGTCGCCCAGCGTGAGGCTGAGCAGGAAGCGGCGCACCTGCGACTGATATTTGCGCAACAGCGAGTCGAAGGCCCGCTTGTTGCCAAATACCGCCACTTGGGTGACGAGCTTTATGTCATTCATCAATTCAGGCATGATGTCAGAGTCCTTTCCTTTGGTTTGTGCTGTCTTTATCCTATATTCTCGTCGTTGGCATTCTGGGTAGTGCCGTTGTCATATCCTTGCAGGTTGTCGTTGCTCTGCCGGTTGTATCCGTTTTGAGGATTGTTATAGCCATTGTCAGAATAAGGTGCGTTCTGTCTCTGGTCGTAGAAGTCTTTCTGGGAGAAGTCACCATTGATGTTTCCTCCGCCGGTGGTCTTGGCTATTATCGCCTGTCCCACTCCGTATATGGCGATGAGCAATCCTATGCTACACAGCACATTGATGTCGAGGATGAAGAACATCACTGTGAGTCCGATGCCGAGGAAGATGTTCTTTATGCCCTTCGACCACAGGTAGTCGTTGTGTGGAACTTGGTTCTTTGCGGCGAAGTCGGGTATCGGCTGTCCGCTTTTTATCGCCATCTCCGCAAGTTTCAGTTTCTGGTTGCGCGATTTCACTATGAGATAGATTACGAGACCTATTATTGCCACCGGAGCGAGGAAGCATACGATGAACACTATCGTTATAGGTATCATCGCTTCTTTGAACATCTGTTTCGCCACATCCGACATGTTCGAGTGTATCTGTGTGTAATTCATCACGGAATCGGGAGCTGCATTCTGGTCGTCCGTGTCGGTAGTGTCGCTGAATGCCACGATTGCTGTAGCGGAATCTTTCTTTGCGCTGGCGTCAGCATACTTGTGTTTCACTACGGAGCTCGTTGCCGATGTTCTGTTGCCGTGTCTTGCCATTGTTGGGAGGGCAGCCGACAAGGTCATGCCGATAATCAGTGTTGCTATAATTCTTTTCATATCCGTTATGTTTTTTTGTTTCGTTGATGTTTTGTTTCAGTTGTTAGACGGAGTGGGATGGGGAATAGTTGCAAATTTATGAAAAAAAATGATTTAGTAATGGTGAAAGAATAGAAATCCTAACTTTCTCAAAAATTGGTCAAGTTATTGTTTTTTACCATTACTTAACCCAAATCGGATGATTCTGGTTTTAGGTATAGGAAATCCGATTCTTCGTCGTTTTTTATGTCTCGTGTCACAATATAATAATTTGGTGGACGTTATTTCTTGGAAAGACCGATGTGGATAGATGAGGTCCGCTCAGGATTTCTTGTTAGACAAATCCCTTTGTCAACTAAACAGTATGAGGAAAACTCCTCGTCAACTCGTCAACTCGTCAACTCGTCAACTTAATAAAATATGAATAAGATAAAACAGATTCTGAGTCTTGTCACTTGTCTGATGATTCTCCTTTCGGTAGCAGTGTTGCGCAGCAACAAGATTTGGGGCAATCAACTTGGCGGTGAAAAGACCGAAGTAGCCGACAGTCTGTCGGCAGGACCGATCGTCACTGCTGACGACGGCAGTATGGTGGTAAACACCACATCCCTTGGCAAAGACATCCAGGGCTTTGGCGGCATAGTGCCCCTTGAAATCACCGTCCGCAACGGTGTGGTGGAGAGCGTCAGGGCTCTCGACAATCAGGAGACCCCCTCTTTCTTCGACAATGCCGCCACATTATTAGACAAGTGGAAGGGCAAGACCATAGGTGAAGCCCTGGCGATGAAGGTGGATGCCGTTTCGGGAGCCACCTATTCGTCGCAAGCCATAATAGCGAATATGCAGCGCGGACTGCAGCTTGTGGCAAAGAAGCAGGAGGCAGACCGTGGTCCAGCCCTTGCTGATGTGTTGTCGCTGAAAAATGTGGCAGCTCTCATCGTGGTGCTCCTCGCCGCAATCCTGCCGCTCTTTGTCAAGAACCGCCGTTACCAGCTTGTGCAGATGGTGCTCAATGTCGTGGTGCTCGGCTTCTGGTGTGGCAGCTTCCTGTCGTATGCCTCGCTGATGGGATTCCTTGCCAATGGCATGAACCTATGGCTGACTCTCGTTCCGGCGGTGATGGTCGTCACGGCGTTCGTATATCCTCTCTTCGGCAGGAAGAGCTACTATTGCGCCCATGTCTGCCCGTTCGGTTCGCTGCAGCAGGTCGTAGGTCAGTTGAATCCTCATAAGTTGAATATCGGTGCAGCCACGTTGCGTTTCCTCGACACGTTCAGACAACTGCTGTGGGCAGTCCTCATGTTGCTCTTGTGGAGTGGAGCCTGGGCAGGCTGGACCGACTACGAACCCTTCTCTGCCTTCATCGTGGGGCAGGCATCCCTGCCGGTAATCATCATTGCCATTGTCTTTGTAGTGCTGTCGTTGTTCGTGCAGCGTCCGTATTGTCGCTTCGTGTGTCCGATGGGCACATTGCTGAGATTGTCACAGAAGGGAGAGTAATTCACCCGTCATCAATAATACAGATATGAAAATGAAATCATCATCCTTCCTCAACGTAGTGCTTGCCGCCGCCCTCCTATGTGTCAGCGTGCGTCTCGCCACGGTATCGGGAGAGAAAACAGTAGAGAAAACCGGCGGCACCTCCGCCGAAGTATATGATAACATCATGACGCGGTCGTCGGTGAGGGAATATCTCGACACCAGCATCTCCGACTCGCAGATAGACACGCTGCTTCATGCCGGAATGGCTGCCCCTACGGCAGTGAACCGTCAGCCGTGGCATCTCGTGGTGGTGAGAGACCGCAGTCTGCTGCAGCAGATTGCCGGGCTGTGTCCTAATGCCTCAATGGCGAAAGACGCACCGCTCGCCATCGTGCCGTGCGGCGACATGAGCAAATATGAAGAAGGCGAAGACGGGCTCCGCGGCTTCTGGCCACAAGACCTCTCTGCCGTGACTGAGAATATCCTGCTGCAGGCACATGCCATGGGACTGGGCGCTGTATGGACAGGCACCTATCCTTCGGAAGAGCGTTGCAAGGCGATGAGTCAGCTCCTCCGACTCCCAGCCAATCTTGTTCCTTTCTGCACCATCGTCATCGGATATCCCAAGGGCGACCAGCAGCCGAAAGACAAGTGGGACGAGAGTAAGGTGACCTATGACAGGGGTAAATGACCCCCATCTTAAGGCGATGTGCTAAGACATTTGCCTCATCCTGACCTTGGCAGAGGCAAAATCCCAAATTCAAGATTCTGAAACAAATGGGGCAAAACCTTGCCCATAACGCTGATTTTTAGTAAAATCAAGAATTTTCAAAAAAAACTGTCAGACCATCTGGTTTTTCGTAGTAATACTCTGATAAACAGATAGTTGACTGTCTGGCAACTGTCAGCATATTGTCTGGATGGTTTGAATACGAGATAAAAATTGTCAGGCGACAGGAAATCAGACGAATGGTATTCGGATGACAAGAATATGGATATTGCGACATCAACTTTTTGGGCAACCGCTTTGCATAAATTCTGCCCAATAGGGGCAACGTGCTTGCCCATGTTGGGTAACGTGCTTACCCCACTTGGGCACGCTGCTTGCCCATATTAGGGCTTGCAGTCTTTGGTTTTCAAGTAAACGAGTAGACAAGTAGACGAGTAGACAAGGATGCTTGCTTACATCTGATTAGTTTCAGAATGTGGAGCATTCCCTTGTCTACTCGTCTACTTGTCAACTCGTCTACTTGTCAACTCGTCTACTTGTTTACTCGTCAACATCGCAACCTTGGTAGAGACAACATTGCCGTTGTCTGCCGTTCATTCCAAATTCAAGAATCTGAAACAAATGGGGTAGAAAGACAATACTTTTGGAACTTCTATCCCTATTTGTCGGTATTTTTGTCTTTAAATGAAAAAAAACTGCCAATAGATTTTGAATGTATTATAAAACGTTATACATTTGCAGAATAAAAGTGATAACTATGCACTAAAATTTGAAATATGCAGACAAAACGTTAGTATTAATATCTAAAATGCAGAAAAATGTCGTTTGCGCGTGGTTATTCGGATACTATTTCCATAATCCCAATATCAGCCATCCCAGGCAACCCTTAGATAGACAATAAAAAGAACATATACATATATGAAAAGAATCCTTATTTCAGCCGTGCTCTCATTATGTGCGGCAATGACATTCGCTATTCCTGCCAAGAAAAGCTGGAAGGTGGTTTCGCAGAGCGACGGCACCACAATCAAAGTGAGCCAGGCTGGCGATGAACACCTGCACTACTATATCACCGAAGACAACGTGCCCCTATATAAAGCCGCCGACAACAGATACTGCTATCTGACCATAGAGAACGGCAAGCTCTATAACTCCGGCGTGCTCGCTCATGAGTCAGCGGCACGGTCGGCAAAGGAGCTTCAGGTGATGAATACCATCCACGACCTCGCTCCCATAGCCCGCCAGATGGCGGCAAACAAGAGAAGCGCCGCCAAGCGGTGTGCCAGACCCAACCGTCTGCCGAGCAAAGACGACAGGAGCGTGTTCAAAGGCAGCAAGAAGGCACTCGTTATCCTTGCGGCATTTTCAGACAAGTCTTTTTCAAAAGGCGACGATGCCATAGTGAAATTCTATGACGAAGTGCTCAATCAGGAAGGCTATTCGCAGAATGGAGCGGCAGGCAGCGTGCATGATTATTTCAAGGACATGAGCCGCGGAGAGTTCGACCTGACGTTCGACATCGTTGGTCCGGTGAAAGTCAGCAAGTCGGCTACATACTACGGAGGCGCTTCGCCCATCATGGGAGGCACCGACCACATCGGCGAGTTCATCACCGAGGCGATAAACAAAGCCGACGAGAAATGCGACATCGACTGGAAGAAATACGACTGGGACGATGATGGCGAGGTGGAACAGGTGTTCGTGCTCTATGCCGGATACGGACAGGCAACGGGAGGACCTACTGGAACGATATGGCCAAACGCATGGACTCTGGATGAGGCTCTGCAGAACAGCGACGGCAACGGCGGATTCTCTATCGACGGAGTGTTTGTCAACCAGTATGCCTGCAGCAATGAACTGTATCTCGATTCGGGCACTGTGCCGATGGGACTCGGAGTGTTCTGCCATGAGTTCTCACACTGCATGGGACTGCCCGACATGTATGACACCAACTACGGATCAACACCGACCATGGGCGATTGGGACCTGCTGGCTGGCGGAAGCTATAACGGTCCGCAGGGCATCGGATGGTGTCCGGCAGGATGGACCAGTTATGAGCGTGCCTATGCCGGTTGGCTCGAACTGACTGAGCTCAAAGCCGGCGACATTATAAAAGGCATGACAAGTCTGGAGGATGCCGACGGCAAGGCATACGTAATCTACAACGACAACCACAAAGACGAATATTATCTCCTTGAAAACCACAAGGGCACGGGATGGGACAGGTATACACCGGAGAACGGACTCCTCATCATCCATGTGGACTACGACAAGGAACTCTTCGACAACAATATCGTAAACTCAAAAGGAGAGTTCACTCCAGCCGAAGGCTACGATAAATATTTCACCAACGACCATCCGCGCATGACACCCTTCAGCAGGGTGAGAAGCATACAGAACGACACCTATTTCTATACCTATCCGATGGATGCTCCGAGAGGGGTGGTGGACAGTCTGACAGACACCAGCAAGCCGGCTGCGGAGCTGTATAATGCACTTGCCGACGGTTCGAAACTGATGGGCAAACCGGTATACAATATCGAGAAAGACGACGACGGCAATATCTCGTTCACCTTCATGACAAAGGAAAAGGAAACGGATGCGATACAGGATATAGCCATGGCAGAAGCTGCTGCCGATGACGATACCGTATACGACATCACGGGAAAGAAGGCAGGACGCATTGCCGACATCAAGAGCGGCAGACTCAAAGCCGGAATATATATAATAGGAGGAAAGCGGCTCCAGAAGAAGGTGCTGCTGAAGTAAGACGCATACAAACATAAATCACTAAATAAAGGAAAGGAATGATTATGAAGAAACTTTACACAACATTATTCATGGTGGCGGCGGCGATAGCCGCTTCTGCCCAGATTACGCTACAGAAGCCGGAAACCAAGTTGGCGACAGATATCACATCTACTGCTTTCACTGCCAACTGGGGTGCCGTGAAGGATGCCGACGGATATGCGGTGTTCGTATACGACCGTAAGCCGGTGACTGCCGATGGCGAGGTGACAATTGCCGACGAAGATTTCTCCGGCATAACACGCGGAAGCCTCAATGAACCATTGGGAGGCGAGGAGGAATTCGTAGACCTTTCGGCATACGGATATGCACTCTCGTATGGCTGGGGAGCCTACGCATTCCCTAACTTCATTCCGAGCATGGTGGCAGGACTGATTTACTCACCTTATCTCGACCTGCGCGCAGACGACGGTAAATACAAAATCGTCATTGACGCATACTGCTCCGACGGCGATGAAATCCGTGTGGAGAGCCACGGCAAGAACGGCAAGGAGATAAAGACACAGAAGGCCGTAGTGGAAGGCGGAGCAACAGGATTGGCCGAAGTGACATTCGATTTCGACAACGGTATAAAGGACCTCTTCTTCACCGTGATAAACAACACGGCGATGGACGGCAAACCTGACTATTTCGACCGCATTCAGGTGAAGCAGAACCTGAAGGCCGGCGATGTGGTGAATGTGATGGTTGGCGGTAACGAGGCAGTAGGTTCTGTAAACGAAGTTACCAACGACTCCGTGACATCTTGCCGCATCACATCATTGGCAAAATACACCACCTCAAAGGTGGTATACTACGACCTGTATGCTTCGGCAGACGATTTCTCCACACCAAACGGATCAATGCCTTACACCTTTGTCGTAAGTCCGTTCACAGACCTCGTGAAGGTGGACCTCACGGCAAGGACATCTGAAATCTACAATCAGGAGACCGACGGCATTGACAAGGTAAGGACAGATGCTGCAGAAAAGATGAAGGACGACGTGTGGTATAACCTCGCCGGACAGCGCGTGGACAGACCTACTAAGGGATTGTATATCTGCAACGGCAGGAAAGTGGTAGTCAGATAAGATATCTGTTCCCTTCTCTTATTGTCAGAGACAGGGGCTCTACTCAAAATAGCGGACTACGTTTCTGATTCGATAAACAACTCATGACAATTTAAAAAATACAATGACATGAAAAAGATAAATTATATACTCACGCTCTTGCTCCTCGCAGTGGGAGTGAACTGGGCAAAGGCAGACGACCAGACGCTGGCACTGGGAAATTATGACGACCTTACGGCATACGACTGGGATGAGAACCAGACGTACCAGGGCAGCTGGTGGATGGTTGCACCGACACAATATCAGGTGAAACACACCGGTGCGCAGATAATATATACCAAAGAGCAGCTCGCAAGCATGAAGGGAAAGGAAATCAAGGGCATAAGCTTCAAGTATTACAACCTTGCCGCTTTCAAGGCATATCCAAGGACGATTAACGTATGGGTGAAGGAAATCGACGACAAAGCCTTCGCATATGACGAGGCGAAGAAGAGCTATTGCTACTTTGAATATTCTGATGCCACCAAGGCGGCTACGGACTTCACTTTCGATACGGATTTCGTTGATGCCTACAATGTGAACGGTGACCTTGCCATCAACTTCAATACACCGTTTGCCTACAGCGGCGAGAAGAACTTGCTCGTGACCATAACCTTTGATGGTGAAGATGTTACGGATTCCGGTACCGACATCGAGTTCTATTTCAATACCGATGCTCCGGATCTGGCGATGTCGACATGCAGCGACAAGACTACCTTTGCTGATTTCAATGAATCGGAAGACTGGCCTTATGCCAACGGCGGAGGTTCCACAATCTCTCATGCCACGAAGCTGAGCCAGCCTCTCACCCGTTTCACATATCAGGAGGCAAGCAAGCCGGTGGTGAAACCTGCCGAGCTGAGCGGCAGCGTGAAGTGTGGCGAGAGCGCAATTGCCGGTGCCAAGGTGGTTCTGACCAGTGGCGAGACCGCTCTTGAGGCTACATCAGACGCTGAGGGCGCTTACACCATAAACGTCCCGGCAGATGACATCAACAAGGAATACACCCTCACGGCGACAGCAGAAGGCTACGACGACTATTCGACAACAGAACCCGTGAAATTCACATCAGGCGAGAAGAAGTCTCTCAATATCGAGATGACGAAGAAAGACGTGCCTTCAGAACTCTCGGGCAAGGTGAAGTCTAACGACGGCAACGCTCCTGTTGCCGGTGCTGCCATCACATTGACAAGCGGCGACAACGAATACTCTACTACATCCGACGAGAACGGCAACTACACCATGACAGTGGTGAAAAGCGAGGAAACCTACACCCTCACAGCTAAGGCTGAGGGCTATGAAGACAAGACCATCGACAACGTGACGTTCACACCGGGCGAACCGAAGACGCAGGACATCACGATGATAAAGATAGACAATCCGGCTACCATGCAGGGCAAGGTGACTTGCAACGACGAACCTGTTGAGGGAGCTGTGGTGAGAATTGCGGCAAAGGACAACAAGTATGTTACCTACAGTGCCACGACAACCGCCGACGGTTCTTATAGCATAAGCGTGGTGAAGAGCGAGAAGACATACACACTCACGGTGACCGACGGAGAATGTGAGGATTATACAGAAGACAACATCACCTTCACTCCTGGTGAGACTACTACCAAGAACATCTCGCTGACGAAGACTCCAGAGCCGGAAAACAGTGTGACTCTCGGTAAATACAACAAGATGCTCAAGGACGGAACGGAGGAGGATGTATATGAGGGACACGGATTCTCATGGGCAGCAGCTCCAACGAACTTCACTCACCAATACACCGGATCTGAAATCATCTACACCAAGGAGCAGCTCGCAAAGATGGCTGGCAAGGCTATCACGAAGGTAAACTTCGTCTTCCACAACGAAAGTGCTTACGATGCTTGTCCTCGTACGGTGAAGGTATGGGTGAAGGAAATCGACAGCGATGCGTTCGACTATGACGACAAGGCTGGCAGATACAAATTCTATGAATATGGGGATGCCACGGTGGCAATCGCAGGATATGAATATGAGGGAGAACTCTACAACTATGCCGGAGGAAACGGAGAACTGGAACTCACCTTCGACCAGCCTCTCAACTATAGCGGCGACAAGAATCTGCTCATGGCGCTCACCTTCGAGGGTGAGAATACCTGCAACGTGCTCGACCTCAACTTCTTCTACAATCCTGACATGAAGAAGAAGGCAATGAGCTATTTCAGCGACAGATACACCTTCGGCGACTATGCTGAAACTGAAGACTGGCCATATCTCAACGACGACTGCGTCAATTCATTGGAGCAGCCTGTCACACGCTTCTTCTATACAGAGGCTGATGGTATCGCAGACATCACTACTGGCAACAAGACCACTGTAAACGCTGATGGCAAGGCATACAACCTGGCTGGTCAGAGAGTGGGCAAGAGCTATAAGGGCATCACGATACAGAACGGAAAGAAGTTTGTGAGATAACGCGGCAATAACCAATTCGTTTGTCCACAACATCTATCGGAGAAACCTGTAATGATGATTCAGACAAACAAGTAATATGGTGAACAAGAATATGTTTGCCAGTATAACAAAAAAGCCAGCAGTGGATTGTATTTCCTACTGCTGGCTTAACTTTTATTCTCTAGTCAACTTGTTAACTTGTCTACTCGTCAACTCGAAATGACCTACTTCTTCCAGTCATCCGTTCTGAATGAACTTATTGGCAGTCCGTCGCAGAACAGGTCGCCGTCGGCCCAGTCTTTGAAAGCATAGCGGACGCTGACGGGATTTTTCACCTTGTCGCTCTTCACATAGAGCTTGCTGCGTTCTATCCATGCCTTGGCAGGATGGAACACGCTGTCAGCACCAGCCACCTCAACGAGGTCGCTCTTCAGACCGTTCTTTCCGTATATCCACATTCCGGCGCGGTCGAACGATACCACGGCAGTGTCGCCCTTGAACTCCACATTCTTATAGCAGGCGCTCTCAGAAGTTATACCCTTTATTCCGTAAGTCTTGTCGAGGGCGAGCAGGGCGAGGCGCATTCCGGCAATCTGCTTCTTGCGGGGATGAATGCCATATTCCAGTCCGGCATCCATAAGCACCGCCATTCCCACGTTCTTGTTTATCCGCTCCGCCTTTGCCTGCTGTTCGCGCAGGAAGGCACTGTTATACTGCTGCCAGTTGATGAGGCTATAGTCGTATGGTGCTATCTGACAGAAATAGAACGGGAAGTCGCCCCTCTGCCATTCTTCTCTCCATCCCTGTATCATGCGGGAGAAGAGGTCGGCATAGTAGCTGGAGCGGCTCACGTTCTCTTCGCCCTGATACCATATCACACCACGCATGGCGATGCCGGCGAGAGGATGGAGCATACCGTTGTAGAGCACCGTAGCGGTGCGGTTCTTTGATTTTATCGTTTCCTGTGATTCCGGCAGTTCTATCTGTGGAAAAGCCTTCAGCCAGTCTCTTCTCATCCATGCCTCGCATGAGGAACCGCCCCATGAGGTGACGATGAGGCCTACGGGCACATTGAGCATCCTTCTTAGTTCGCGTCCGAAATGATATGCCGTGGCACTGAAGTCGCGTACTGCCATCGGCGAAGCCTCCTGCCATGACCCTACAACATCCTCTTGCGGTTCGAATTTGCTCGTGCGCTTCACGGTGAAGAGACGCATCTCTTTGTCGCTGCTGTGGAGTATGTCCTCCACGGCATTCTCCACGGGTTGGTTCTTGAATCCCTTCATCGGCATCTCCATGTTGCTTTGTCCTGAACATATCCACAGTTCGCCCATGAGAATGTCGCTGACCACAGTCTTCTCGCCGTCGTTGAACGTGATGGAGTAGGGACCGCCGGCAGATGGAGTCGCGATGCTGACTTTCCATTTCCCGTCATTGTCAGTCTTTGTCGTTATTGTCTTTTTGTTCCACGATGCCGTAATCTTCACCGTGGCGTTCGCCTTGGCAGTACCCCAGAGGTTTGCCTCCGTCTGTTGTTGCATCACCATGCCGTTGGAGAATATCCTTGGCAGTGTAACCTTGGCGCTCACTGTTGATGCGGCAGCGATGATGGTGCCTAAAAGTAATATCTTCTTCATGTAAATGTTGTTTTTTATCTTATGACTGATATGGGGAGCCTTCACTCCCCGTTATCATTATATCTCCATTTGTTATCATTGCGCATCCATGTCTGCTTTGCTTATCATTGCGCTCTCCGTTTACTTGCTGATCATTATCGGAGATGTAAGTCCCGACGGCAACAGGTCCTTGCTTGCTCGGCGGTATTTGCCGTTGGTCCATATTCCTGTGAAAGGAGCCTTTCCCTCGTCGTTGCCTTGTAGGGCATTTGCCCATGTGTTCACCACGACAATCTTCAGTGAGTTCTTGCCCTTCTTCACAGCCTGCGTTATGTCTACGGTGTATGGCGGGCGCCATGCAGTGCCGCACTGTTTGCCGTTGACGTATACCGTAGCGATGTCTGCCACCGTACCGAGGTCTATCACAACGCTCTCGTCCTTGGCAGGAGAATGCTTTCGCTTGAAAGTCGTTTCATAGGCAGCATGACCGGAATAGTATCTGATGCTGTTGTCGTCGGTGAACGATGTCCAGTCTTTCAGTTCCTTCATCTCCACCACCTTTCCTGTAGTTTCGAACGTCACCTTCCATCCGTTGTTGTCTATCGGCATCATCTCGCCGACGTGTTTGGGCTGATAGAGAAGGTCTGCGTCAATCTCATTGTCGGTGAACACATAGAAGAGGGCGTCGTCGGCAGCGAGAGATATCTCATGGTCAGCGTCCACCTTCATTGTTCTGTCGTGTTCGGCATCTATGATATAGCAATAGCGTCGTGTGTCGCGGAATTTCGGAGTGAAGCTCTTTGCTTTGCCGCTCTGGTTGCTCAAGAAGTAGATGTCAGCATCGTCGGCATGGCGGTGGGTAAAGTCTATCCCTTCTGGCAGCGATGCGTCGCGGCTGATGCCTATCGACGAGAGATCGCTCTCGCGCCACACATCCTTGATGACGGGAACGCCGAGGCGCGCTATTGAGTCAATGGTGTTCCAGCAGTCTATGTGGCGGTCTGGGTTCATGGGGCGAGCCTGTGGTACAACGATGACACTGTATGCCGTGCCGCCTCTTGTCACCAGTTTGCCGTTTTCAATGCGGCAGCCATTGAGGGCATCGTGGTTGAAGGAGTCGTAGCGGTAGCCGTTCAGCGTGTTCACCCAATGTTCGGCTTTCGTCATGTTCTTGGTGTGGGTCACTCCCACCGGACTCACCTCAAGGGGCTGTCCGATATTCGCCTTGCGTGCTGCCTCTTCCTTCAACGTTGTCTCACTGAAGAGTCCCGGCAACGATTCTGTGAGCCGTTCCGGCAGGATGGCGCGGCGTGGCATCTCGTCGCCGGTATATATGGCGATGTCGCTCACGGGACGTCCATATTGCAGAAGAGCCTGCGTCTTGGATATATAGCTGCTGAATGCCGGCATTTCTCTCCACCATGTGTTGTCGCGCTGGAAGAAGGTGCCTATGCCGTCGAGCGTCATTCCAGGCTTCTTGTCGGTATAGGGGTTGTGGGTGTTCACATGGAACACGATGCTGTTGATGCCCATGCAATAGTTGTGGTCGAGGAGTCTCTTGAGCATTGCCGGATGTTCGTCCCATGTGCCTCTCACCTCTGTGAATCCTTCTGCCTGTATGATGTTCTTGCCGTAGATATGCGCTCCGCTCACGGCGTCAAGCATATCGTTGAGCTTGTCGTGTGTGGGACTGTTGAGCCAGAACTCGCCCATAGGATAATCGGCAAACTGATAATGGCGCAGTCCGTCGCTTACCATCGTGGGAGCCACGCACTCTGTGGAGAGCTTCACTCCGTATTCGTCGGCAAGGCGTCTTACTTCAGTGAAGAACACGTCGTTGACCAGATCACCGATGGTGAGGCGGATGTCTCTCAACACCTTTTCAGACTCTTCCGATGACTTCAGCGGCACACCGGCATAGAGAAGCAGCCATGGCTTGAGGTCATAGCCGCGACGCTTTTTGAATTCATCCATGAAATTTCCGCTCCAGTTCTGAGAACCGGCTTCCCAACTGTCTACATGCAGTCGGGTAAGCACTTTCCTTGCCACCTTGATGGGAGCATGGCGGTAGATGGCGGCAAACCAGTTGTCGAACTGCTTGTCAACGGCGGCTGCCGAAAACTTGTCACATTCCAGTCCTCTGCCTCCTCCGCCAGTGGCGTTGGTATGACCTGTTGACGTGTGGCCTATGCGTACGAGGTGCCATTTGCCTTTAGGCAGCGAGAAAGCAAGCGGTGCGCCATTGGTTGACGAGAGTCTGAGTCTTGGTGTCAGGTCAATGACCTTCGATGGGTCTACACATTCCTTGTCGTCTACAGGGAAATACTTTGAAACCCTCCATACGGCTCCCGACTTCCCTTCGTAACCGTCGATGACAGGTTCCGAACCGAGGTTCATGCCACCGATCTTCAGATTCGGTTTCCATTTGGCTGCATCCATATCCTCGCTGCCGGGATTGCTGCCTTCAGGAGTCCAGCAGAACTTGAAGTAGCGTGCCGTAGTAGCCGGTATGGCATAGGTGGCGAGTGCATCAGTGTTCTGCCATCCCTGTCGGGCAGGAGATATCTCTCTTACGAACTTATAGTCAGTGCCGTTGTCAGATGCATACACCTTGAAGCGGTGAGCCTGGTAGTTGTTTCCACCCGTCACAATCTCCACGCTGCGCAGTGTGAAAGGCTTGTCGTATTCTATCACTATGTCGCAAGGCTTCGATGACTTGAAAGGAAACTCCACCGATGCTTTAGGTTTGCTGTCGTCGCAGTATGTGGCAGGGTAGGCAAGGAGGGCAATGTCCTCGTAGTAGTCGTTGCTAATCCTCTGCGGACGAGGCATAACAAGGTTTCTTATGCCGCCACCATTGATGATGGTGTCGCTCCATACCACCCTCTGCATCGACTCCTCAGGCTTTATCCATGGTCCGCCGGCAAGGGCGAAACCGTCACAGATGTGTATTCCCATCTCCAGGTTGAGGCTGTCGGCAGTGTGGAACACGGTGTCCATGCGCTTCCACCATTCCGGTGAGAGCTGTTCTGATTCGCCGCCGAGTCCTTTGCCGTCGGCAGCCGATTTTATGGGCATCAGATAGAAGCCCTTGATACTTGCCTCTTTCATCGCCTGCAGGTCGAGGCGTATACCCTCGTCGCTGACGTTGCCATACATCCAATACCAGAATGTCCAAGGCAAAGCACTGTCGGCAGGCTTTGCGAATTGTTCATACCATGCGGGGACGTAATCAGTCTGAACTGTTGTCGGAGCTGCAAGCAACGGGGCGGCAGCGGCAGATATCAATAGAGTGGCTATTCTTCTCATTTTCGTTTTGTCAGTTGACATGCAATGTCGCTATTCCTGTCGGAATGCTATTGCAAATCATCTTGTCTGTCAATAATCTTTTTCTGTCGAAATGTTTTGTTAGTCAAAATGCAGCGTCACCTCTCCTGTGTAACTGCCGTTTGCCCATACAGGCTGTGCAGAAGGACCATTTAGGTCGGTGGTGTTCACCTTGTTGCGTACGGCTGGGATTACCTGCATCATGCTTATTCCTGTCTCCGGCAGTGTATAGAGCAGCTGGTCGCGTCCGTCGCGTGGCTGGTATACGCCGACGTAGTCTTTGTCGGTGCCAGGACAGATCGTTATTATACCCGTTCTGGTCTGCAGCTTCATCCACTGCACACCGGCGAAATAGCCCTTGAACTCAGGATAGTCGAAGCTCTCGCCAGGCACGGGGTCGTTGTAGTCGTTTGCCCATACGCCGAGCTGCGGACCGTGTATGCGGTTTTTCCACACTCTGTAAGGACCGCATCCGAGCCACTCCTTATGCTTCACTTCTGTTTCAGGCAGGTCGAACTTCACTCCCATCAAATCTACCACACCATTGAAGACATACGAGTATACGAGTCGTGCTCCGCCGTCTGGCGCTATGTGCCACTCAGCTTTCTGCAGCGAACCGAGCTTATAGGTAGCTGTTACGATCAGAGTGTCGTTGGCTCCTTCGGTGGCAGTGAGATTGTCAAACTTGCCCTGTTCGGCATATTCTTCGTATGTGGTCTTCTTTTTCTCTGCCTGTGGGTCGTCATGGTTGTAGAACTGGTCCATTGAGCGGTCAGCACGACGGTATGCAAAGAATTTCGGACCGTTGCCAAACTTGTAGTCACCCTTCTTTGTGGTGACACTTGCCAGCCTACCGTCCTTCTCGTTGAAGGTGAAAGTCACATTGCCCGCCTTCACCACACCGCCGTTCATCTGTGGACGGTTGCCTGTGGTGGCTGTCTTGGCGAAAGGCTTGTCGGAGTCTTTCAGTTTGAATACCCATGTGAAGAGGTCCTTTCCGTATTGGTCTGTAGCTTTCACGCTCAGTGCCTCAGCTCCGTTCGGAACGGCAGGCACGGAGATTGTTCCCTTGCTGTCGGCAGGGATGTCGGCACCGTTCACGATGCCTTGTTTCAGACTGCTCGCCTTGGAACCATTGTATTTCAAATAGCTGTAATCAAATTTCACGCCTTTTAGCGAGAGGAAGTTGTAACGGTTTTCCACGTTCAGTCTGCCGTCGAAGTGTTCAGGCATGCTCACCTGCACAGGGCACCATATCTGTTTCACCGTGTAGTAGCTGCCTTCCTTCTCATGGTGAGGACCAACGATGCCGTCGGCTCCATAGTTGCCAACGTTGTCAATCATTCCACCCATGTCCACTCGCTTCACACCCTCGTCAACGAGAGCCCAAATGAAACCACCGGCGCAGCGTGGCCATTGGCGCATCACCTCCCAGTAGTCGTAGAGTCCGGCTCCTGCTCCTCCATCGTAGAGGGCATGCAGAAATTCTGTAGGCATCCATATCTCTGGTTTGCGCATGTATTCGTTGCTCTCGCCATAAGAGCGGTAGTGCATGGTCTCGTAGCCGCTGAAATTGCCTTGCGGATGAAGCACCGGACGCTTCTGTATGTCCCATTTATGGAAATCGCCGTCGAGTTCAGTGTTCCATCCCTTTTCGTTTCCGTTGCTCCACCATATTATTGAAGGGTGGTTGACGTCGCGCGTCACCATCTCACGGATTAGCTTCTGTCCGTTGATGGTCTCGTGATGGCCATGCCATCCGCTCAGTTCGTCCATTACGTATAGACCGAGACTGTCGCAGATGTCGTAGAATTCAGGATCGGCAGGGTAGTGGGAGAGGCGCACGGCGTTCATGTTCATGCTCTTGATGAGTTCCACGTCTTCGAGATTCTTCTGATAAGACAGTGTGCGTCCCGTTTCCGGTCTGAAGCTGTGTCTGTTCACGCCACGTATGTTCACCTTCTTGCCGTTGATATATAGGCCGTCGCTTTCTCTTGTCTCTATCGTGCGGAAACCGAACTTGTCCTTCTCCACGTGCAGCGTCTTGCCGTTGGCGTCGATGAGAGAGAATGCCACTTGATAACGGTTAGGCGTCTCTGCCGTCCATAGCTTGGGGTTGCCTACCTTGAAAGCTACGTCAGCATGGTCGCTGCCGTGGCGCACGTCTGTTGTGTTTTCTGCCACCTTCTTGCCGTTCATATCGCTGATGGTAGTCTTCACCTTGGCACCTTCAATAGTGTGGTTGAGCAGCACATAGGCGTTGAACTCACCGTCGGCAGTGGCGTTGATGGCTGTGCGCTCGATATTGAGAGCCGGTTTGCACACGATGAATACAGGACGGAAGATACCTCCGAAATTCCAGTAGTCGGCGCGGCGTTCAGAGAGATTCACTCCGGCATTCTCGCTCTCTTTGCTCACGGTGACTTCCAGCAGGTTCTTCTTGTCTCCGAAGAACACGCGGTCTGTCACGTCGTATGTGATGCGGTAGAAGGCTCCCATGTGTTTGGAGCCTGCCTTGCGCTTGTTTATCATCACCTGGGTGTCGGTCATCGAAGCTTCAAACACCAGTTCTATATGATGGTTTGCCCATTCCTTTGGCAGTTTGAACTCATATTTGTACATACCTTTCTCGTCGGCGATGCCGTCGGGGAATGCCTTGCCGTAGAACTTCATGCCATACTGGAAATTGCCGAATCCCTGCAGCTCCCAACATGACGGTACACCGATTTTCGTCCATTTCCCGGAATTGTTTCCACCTGTGCAGAAGAAGTCCCACTGCACCATATCGTCACATCCATGACCGCTCAGATATTGTCTGTGTGTCATGACGTCGTTTTGTGCCGTCGCGCCGATGGATGCCGACAGCAAAGCCAATGCTGATATAATAGTTTGTTTCATATTTCTTTTAGTTGACGAGTAGACGAGTAGACAAGTTGACAAGTATACGAGTAAACAAGTAAACGAGTTGACAAGTATACAAGTTGACGAGGATACTGGTGCTCCTCATAAGCCTCTCGCCGATTTGTTTTCATATATGACGCATGAAATATGAAAATGTACTATTTCATACCTTTTGTTCGTAGACAATGTATTAGTCTGTACTGCCTCTATTCATAGGGGCAATGTCGTAGCATGCAAGAATGTCAGTTCTTGTATTTCTTTTCTATAGCCATAGCCACGGTATGCCCCATTGTCCATGCCGCCTGCAGGTTGAATTCGCGATGTCTTAAAAAAAATAAAATGAAAACGGTATGCAAATCTACCACTTTTTTGTGAAAGATAAGCATACCGTTCCTGTTTTTGTCATATCTGCTGTCGGCATCAGCCCGTCAGCAGATAGAATATCCGATTCGGGATTATCATTTCTCTCTCAAGAATCTGTAGCCGAAGCGCTCGCATGCAGCCCTCTCCAGATCCTCGCGTACGGCAGGATCGGCGATGGCTATCAGAGCGTGGGCACGCTGTGCGAGGTCTTTTCCCTTGAGATAGGCTCCACCGTATTCCGTAACCACGAACTGTGTCTGGAAACGTGTCGTCACCACTCCGGCACCCTCTGTGAGCACAGGCTTGATCTTTGATATTCCCTTGCCTGAAGATGCGGTCATGGCGATGAACGTCTTGCCGCCTTCCGACAGCGCACCGCCATACATGAAGTCATGCTGGCCGCCCACGCCGGAGAAGAGACGCGTACCGATTGAGTCGGCACACACCTGACCGGTCAGGTCAACCTCTATGGCAGAGTTGATAGACATCACCTTAGGGTTCTGACGGATACGGAATGGGTCATTGGTCCATGCCACATCTTTGAATACCATATCCTCGTTGTAGTCCATAAAATCGTACAGGGCTCTTGAGCCCAGAGCGAGCGATGCCACGCTCTTGCCAGGCATTACAACCTTCTGTGAGTTGTTGATGATGCCGCTCTTTATCAGAGGCAACACACCGTCGGTCATTGCCTCGGTGTGCAGACCCAGGTTCTTGTGGTCCTTCAGAGCGTTGAGCACGGCGTTAGGAATACCGCCAACTCCAATCTGCAATGTCGCTCCGTCAGGAATCTGTTCGGCGATGAAGCGTCCTATCTTCTCCTCCTTTTCGTTAGGCACTGCTGTAGGCACCTCTACCAGCGGATCGTCAACCTCTACGCAGGCAGCGATGTCGTTGATGTGGATAAGCGGATCGCCATAAGAGAACGGCATCTGCTTGTTCACCTGTGCGATGACTATCTTTGAACATTCCACTGCACTCACTGCAAGGTCGGCAGAGATACCATAGCTGCAGTATCCGTCCTCGTTAGGAAGCGATACGTTGAGCAGTGTCACGTCGAGAGGCAGATAACCCTCGCGGAAGAGCGCCGGCACTTCGCCGAGGAAGCAAGGTATGATCTGGGCTTCGCCGCGGTCTACAGCCTTGCGCACGCTGTTGGCAATGAAGAGGCTTCGCGGTATGAATACATCGCGCAGCTCTGTGGTGGCGTATGGTGCGTCGCGTCTGCCAACGGCAAAGGCGGAGTACATCTCCACGCCCTTCAATTCGCTGGCGCGTGCTGTGATGGCATCGAGGAGCACCTCAGGAATGGAAG
Organism: Oscillibacter sp.; assembly: GCA_963594595.1. GTDB lineage: Bacteria > Bacteroidota > Bacteroidia > Bacteroidales > Bacteroidaceae > Prevotella. The sequence continues at coordinate 23,079 of CAVBFA010000003.1, forward strand.
TGCTACCCTGGATATATACACGGTCGTACGACTTAATCAGTTTTGCAGCCTCGGCGGCTGATACATAGTTTGGTTTCATAAATATGTTTGGGGTTTTAGAGTTGGCAAGTTGACGTATTGACGAGATTATAAAGAATACTCTTGTCGGTTGACGAAGGAAAAGTCTTTCGTCGGTATGACGAGTTGACAAGGAGCTTTCACATTTTCAATTGGTTAAGGCAGATCTTGCATCATCCCACCTTAATATCTCCTCGTCAACCCGTCTTCTCGTTAACTTGTCTACTTGTCCAAAGGATATTTCTCGTTGAATATTCTCAGTCTCTCGTCGAGCATTGGGAAATGTTCGTCGCGCAGCATCGATGTGCAGACGCGCAGTCCCTGCTGTTCACTGCCTGTAGTGCGCAGCGAGATTGCCGATATACCGTAGTGGATGAGTTCGGCGAGCAGGTCGTCGCCAGAGAAGCCCTTTCTTCCGATGGTGAAGAAGAAGCCGTCGCTCACGTCCTGGTCGAGATCCTTGTCATACACGATATGGAAGCCGTTCTTCAGGAACACCTCCTTCAGCAGAGCAGCTCTGCGGGCATACTCCCTGTTCTCGGTCACGAAGTCGAGCTTTCCGTCGCATGCCGCCTCATACATCGCTGCCAGTGCGCACTGTGCCGAATGGCAAACGCCCGACGACAGTGTGTAGAGCACAGTGAATATGAAAGCGCGTCCCAGTGTGTCCATGCCAAGAGTCTTCTCCAGATGCGGATACACACGGTTGAAGAGCTTGTCGCTGATGGCTACCGTTGCCACGCGTTCGCCGGCATAGCTGAATATCTTTGATGCCGAAAGCATGAGCATGTAGTTGTCGGTATAGTGTGCCACGGTAGACTGATACGGAGCCTCAAACGGTTTGCCGATGTATTTGCGGGAGTCCATGCCCAGATAGGCAAGGTCTTCGATTACCACGGTGTCGTATTTCGTTGCCAACTCACCGATATACTGCAGTTCCTCCTCTGTGAAGCAAACCCATGTAGGGTTGTTGGGGTTGGAATAGAGTATCGCTGCGATGTTGCCTTTTGCGAGGTGACGCTCCAGTTCCTCCTTCAGCTTTTCGCCGCGGAAGTCATACACGTCGAACATATCCTTCTTGTAGCCCAACACGTTGGCCTGCAGTGGCTGCACTGAGAAGCCAGGGTTGATGAAGAGGATGGTGTCCTTCTTCTCGTCGAGATGGTTTGTCACGATGAACGAGGCGAACGTACCCATCATGGATCCTACTGTAGGGATGCAGCCCTCAGGGTTGATATCCACGTTGAGGAAAGCCTTGACGAATCTCGAAGCCTGTTTCTTCAATGGTGCTATACCGGAGATGTTAGGGTATTTCTGTGCCACACCGCTGTCGAGGGCCTTCTTCTGTGCCTCGATGCCGATATGGCTTGCCGGCAGACCCGGCGAGCCCATCTCCAGATGTACGAATTTCTGACCTGTTATTTTCTCCAGTTCCTCTGAGAGAGCCACGGTCTGGCGAATGGTGGCATTGCCGACATGCGGGATGTGCATCTTCTGCAATACCTCGTTTACCGTTTCTTTACTGAAAGGAATTTCCATAAAAACTGTCCTTCTTTTATTTGTTGATATGCTTGTCAGCCACTTCCAGTCCGGCTCTGAAAGCCTTCAGGTTCATCTCTACGATAGCCTCGCCCTTGCGGCCGAACACGTTGCGGATACCTTCCTCTATCTTCTCCACCTCGATGCCGAGGAATGGAGATGCAGCACCGAGCAGCACGATGTTTGCAGCGCGTGGTGATGCCACCTCCTTGGCGATGGCGTCAACGTCGAGCGATACATGATGGTCTAATGCCTTGATGCTGTCGAGCAGCTCCTGCAGCTCAGGATAGTTAGGAATGTTGATGAATGGGGCGGTGTTGGTGATGATCCATCCGTCCTTCTTCAGATATGGCAGATAGCGCATAGCCTCCATCGGCTCGAGCGAAATAATGAGATCCGCCTTGCCCAGAGGGATGAGGTCTGATGATATAGGATCAGAACTGATGCGCAGGTTTGACTGCACGTCGCCGCCTCGCTGGCTCATTCCGTGAACCTCAGCCTGCTTGATGTATAGCTTCTCCTTGATGGCGGCAGCGCCTATGATGGTTGCGATAGAGAGGATTCCTTGACCTCCCACTCCCGAAAGAATTATGTCTGTATTCATAATGCTGTTCCTCCTTTGTTTTTACTTTTTCTTGTTGTGGCGGCGAGCCGTCTGAATGCACTCTCTGCGTGGGATTACCACGCTCACTCCGTTGTAGTTCAACTCCTCGCGGATAACGTTCTGCATCTCCTCCATGTGCTGTGGCAATGGGATAACGACGCGCACGTGTTCCGGCTCTACGCCGAGACCGCGGCAGATGCTCTCGATTCTGCCTGTTCCGGCAGAGTCCTGTCCGCCGGTCATACCGGTGGTGAGGTTGTCAGAGATTACCACGAGGATGTTTGTCTTCTCGTTCACTGCGTCGAGCAGTCCTGTCATTCCAGAGTGTGTGAATGTAGAGTCGCCGATTACGGCTACTGACGGGAACTGTCCTGCGTCAGCGGCACCCTTTGCCATCGTGATGGAAGCACCCATGTCTACTACAGAATGCAGTGCCTGGTATGGTGGCAGATAGCCCAGTGTGTAGCAACCGATGTCGCCGAACACACGGCTGTTGTCATACTCCTTCAGCACGTTGTTCAGAGCCTCGAACATGAAGCGGTGGCCACAACCCTGGCAGAGTGCTGGTGGACGTGGAACCACGAGTTCGCAAGCCGGGTACACCTCCTCGTCTTTCAGTCCGAGGGCGGCGATGATATTGTCTGGAGTAAGCTCTCCTGTGCGTGGCACCTCTCCAGTGAGTCTTCCCTTGATTGTGATGTCCTGATCCAGAACACCGCGCAGCATCTCCTCAACAACAGGCTGTCCGTCTTCGAGGATGAGCAGTGCGTCGCACTTCTTTGCCAGTTCCTTCACCTTGTTTACAGGCAGAGGATACTGCGACACCTTGAGCACTGGGTAAGGGCATCCGTCCTTGAAGTGCTCCATCAGGTAGTTGTAAGCGATACCGCAGGCGATGATTCCAAGCGAAGTGTCTTTGCCGTCGATGAACTTGTTATATTTGGAGTTTTCAGCCTCAGCCAGGAATTCCTTCTGCAGACCAACAAGGCGTTCGTTGCGCTTGCGTGCCACAGCCGGCAGCAATACCCAGTCCTTAGGATTTGACGGGTAGGTCATAGGGTTCTGGTCTTTGATTTCGCCAGTAGCCACTACGGCGCGAGAGTGTGCCATACGGGTCACCATTCTCATCACCACTGGCACCATGTGCTTCTCCGACAGTTCGAAGGCATCCTTCATCATGCCGTAAACCTCCTGCTGTGATGATGGCTCAAACACAGGCACCATGGCGAACTTGCCATAGAATCTTGAGTCCTGCTCGTTCTGTGAAGAGTGCATAGAAGGGTCGTCGGCAGCCACTACCACGAGTCCGCCGTTTGTTCCTGTCATTGCCGAGTTAACGAAGGCGTCGGCACACACGTTCATTCCCACGTGCTTCATGCAGACCATTGCCCTCTTGCCCATATACGACATACCGAGAGCTGCCTCCATGGCTGTCTTCTCGTTTGCCGACCAACGGCAGTGGATTTTTCTTTCGGCAGCCAACTGGTTGCCCTGAATATACTCTGTGATTTCGGTGGATGGAGTTCCGGGATATGCGTAGACACCCGAAAGTCCCGCATGAATGGCACCCAAGGCTATAGCCTCATCGCCAAGTAGCAAAAGTTTTTCATCCATATTCTATAAGGTTTTTATAATATTGGTTGCAAATATAATGCTTTTTCTTGATTTAAAACAAGAAATCCGTAAAATATTATTATTGTCAGATAACCCCTCAAAATATAAAGGTCCTGTCCGAAGCCCAATGGATGAAGGACTTCGGACTTTATCTTTCCAGAAGCAATCCCTCTTTAAATCAAATCAGTCATCAGGAGTTGCTTTGATTGTGGTATTTCAAGAAAGTGGATTTTGTTCTAAAATATTACATTAAACGTCCTAATGATCGATTTGGGTTTAATGAGTAATAGCGGGCTGTTTCAGATGAATCACCCCAATAATTGTAGCGACAAAAATATATGCCTGGAATTTCCCCCACAGCGTGGGGAACAGAACCCCCTAATGTGGGGTTTCATTCCCCACGTTAGGGGGAAAAATTCAGGGATGTTTCTTTGTGGGATTGTTTGTTAAAAAAACGAACTGTTTCTTTTTATCCTTCCTTTATAATCCAGTCGTTGATGGTACGCTGGCTGCTTGAGAAATTCACTCCAATCTTGTAAAGGCGTTTCCCGTCCGCTGAATACGGAATCAGGTATCCCTTATCGTCAATTTGTTTTATAGCCTCTTCGGCAGAACCGTCATATTTAAGTTCGAATACGAATATTGCATCTGGCATGTAAACCACGGCATCGGCTCTTCCGATGGCACTGTCTTCTTCCACTCGCATATATGCCCCCATAAGATTGAATATGAGATAGAAAACAGTTTGGAAATCCCGTTCGTTCTTGTTGCTCAGACGGTTTGATATACTGGCGAGATATGCTTTCAAACGCAGCATGGCCCCTTCGATGTCATAGCCGTATAGTTTCTCCAGAAAATCACCTATGAGACTGCTGTTGTCGAGCTGTACAGGCGAAAGATAATTAGGAGCAAGGTTTTTCAGCATACCTATCCTTACCTCCTTGTTGGGGTATTCCAGGGTGTAGCGCTGGAGCATCGGACTGAATTTCTTTATTGTGAGATAGCCGCTCTGGTATAGCAGAGGAAGAGGAGATGCCATTTGCTCCGGTGAAACGTCGAAATCATCAACATAACAGTTTTTCCTCTCTATATCCATCACGTTGACATGATATTTCTGGAGAGTATTTATGAGATAGCTCGGTGTGCCGGAACTGAACCAATACGGAGCAATTTCGCATGCGTTCAAGGCTTTCACCAGACTGAAAGGGTTGAAAATGTCTTCGGAATTCTCGCTGAAATGATAGCCGTCGTAATATGTACGCAATTCGTTCAGACATTCCTGGTATGTCATACCGAGAGACTTGCCGAGAGCTTCCACGTCGGGTTTCATCACTGTGGTCAGCTCTGTCAGGCTGATGCCGCAGATGGCAGAATATCTGTCGAACATGCTGATGTTGTCAAGGTTGTTCAGCTCACTGAAGATGCTCAGCTGAGAGAATTTGGTAATGCCTGTGATGAAGACGAATTCCAGATAGGGGTCGAGTAGCTTTATTGGACTGTAGAAATTCTGCATGATTTGGCGCAATGACTGCAGATGATCTTTATCATGTACGACATCAAGCAATGGGGCATCGTATTCATCGATAATAATCACCACCTTCTGTCCGGTCTGTTCATAGGCCTTCTTCACAAGGTCTTTCAGGCGGATGTTGCAATCGGCTTTCTGACTTTTGTATCCGAACAAAGCCTCATTGTCGTCAAGAGCATCTGAGAGATACCTTTCAAGATGCTCCTTGTCCATGTGCTTGGCACCGCTAAGGTCGAAATGCAAAATGGGGTGTCTGGTCCATTCCTTTTCGTATTCACCGATGGCCAATCCTCTGAAGAGATCTTTCTTGCCGGCGAAGTATGCATGGAGAGTGGAGGCGAAAAGTGATTTTCCGAATCGTCTCGGACGGTTGAGGAAGATATATTTCATCTTCTTCCGTCTGAAATCCACGATGTATTTTGTCTTGTCAACATACAGATAATTCTCCTTGCGAATTGTTTCGAAGGTTTGGATGCCAACAGGATAATAGTTTACAAGTCTTGCCATAGTCCCATATAATTTAATCCATTCAGCTTGTCAAGCATATCAAAAGCATTGCTTGGGGCTTCTGTCTTTTATCTCAGCTTTCACATATATAGTGATATTCTCTGCAAATATAGCAATTATTATTTAACCCAAATCGGTCATTAGGCCGTTTTTTTTGTGTGGTATTTTATAACTGCTTGCAGATTTGTGTGCTATTTTATAAGAAGTTTCCTTTAACTGCTGATAACTTTGCCAATTTCTTGTCAGAGACAGGCGGAAATCATTTTCTCTTGAACATCACATGCAGTGAGTGCTGCTTCTGAGGAATGGAGTATTTGGTAAGCACGCCAGGTCCGCAGCTGCTGTTTCCCAGTCCCATCATTGCCGCGTCGATATTGAGAAAGACGTTGCTTTCAGTCTGCAGGTCGCAGTCGTGGGCCACGGTATACAGCTGATGCTCCGAATAGGGCAGGGCAGAGAAGGCAAACGGGGTGGCGTTGGCTGTCGTCACGGTGTAGCCTCTGCCCTTTGCGTCGGTGAGAGAGAGCGTGACGGTCTGCTCATGGTTGCCGCTCGACTGTGGCCGCGGATAGTGTACGTATTCCTGGTCCACGCTGCTTGTCCATCTGCCGATGCCCGTAGCTTCGAGGCGGTCCACATAGCTGTCCTGCAATCCCTGTCCATACCATGACAAGTGGGTCATATCCTTGTCCAGCAAGAACGTGTTGCCTATGCATGGCAGTGGTGGCAGCTGTCCCTCAGGAGTATACGTGGCGCTGAAATCCACAGACCCGTCAGCATCCATGGTGTATACATAGTCTGTGGTTATCTTGCCATTGGCATAGCGGCATTCCTGTGTGGCGGTGACGGTAACCGTTCCGTCGGCATTGCGCTTGGCGTCGAGAGGCTTCACGGTGACAGTCTCCGGAGAGTCAAGCCTGTTGTTCTTCCAGTCTTTGGCTATCCAGTTGCCGAATCCCTTGTCGTTGTCGAGAGGAGCGCGGAAGAAGTGGGGCTTCACCATGTCAAACCACTCCAATGCCTCTTTCATATCAGCCTCTCTGCCGGTTTTCAGCGGCATGGGACGGAAGGCAGTGGCGAGGCGGTCGTTGATGGCAAACTGCTCGTGTTTCACTTCGAAGCCGGCCTTTGCCCATTTTG
>CAVBFA010000003.1:30077-36429 GCA_963594595.1 Oscillibacter sp.
CGCTTTTCAGTTGGATGCTGATGTTGAGACGCACGTCGGCAGCAGGGTCGAACTTTACGGAAGGTACTGTCAGATTCTTTATCTCACCTTTCTTTATCACCTTCCCGTTCTCCGTGATGTTGAATGTGATACGGTAATTGTCCATCTCCACCATATTGTCGAGCATCACGACATGCAGCCTGTTGCCCGTGAGCTGGACATCCATCGGCGCATACACCTGTTTCACCTCATTATATTTGGGAGTAAGCTTGCGGTCAGACGATACTATGCCCTTCACGCAGAAAGCCTTCAGATTAGGCACATCGCCGAAGTCACCGCCGTATGCCACCATCGTCTTTCCGTCGTCGCGCCTCTTGAATATCCCTTCGTCTGCCCATTCCCAGATAAAGCCGCCGAGCATCCGCTTGTGACTGTATATCTCGTCCCAATACTCCTTGAAGTTTCCGAGGGCATTTCCCATGGCGTGGGCATATTCGCTGGTGAGCACCGGACGGTTGTCGTTTGTCTTCCGGGCGATGCTCAGCAGACGTTCCCATCGTGCGTTCTCAGGACGCTCCATATTGTTGTCCTTCACTCCAGGGTTGAGATATTCTTCCTGCACGCGAGGATAGAAGCGGCTGATCACGTCGACATACTCCGGGTCCTTGCTGTCAGCCCCCTGTGCTCCTTCGTAGTGTACGGGGCGTGTGGGGTCGTATTCATGGATCCATGCCGCTGTCATGGCAAAGTTGGGACCCCATCCCGACTCGTTGCCAAGCGACCAGAACACCACCGACGGATGGTTTCTGTCTCTCATCACCATACGCTGCGTGCGGTCGATGAATGCCGCCGCCCATGTGGGGTCAGAGGCGAGGGTGCCACGTAGTCCGTGTTCCTCTATGTCGGTTTCGTCCATCACATACATGCCGTATTCGTCGCATAGCTCATACCACCGTTCGGTGTTGGGATAATGGCAAGTGCGCACGGCGTTGATGTTGCATTGCTTCATCAGTCTGATATCCTCCACCATGCGTTCCTCCGTCATCACGTGTCCCGTTTCCGGGTCCATCTCATGGCGGTTCACTCCGCGCAGCCTCACCTGCTTTCCGTTCACGAGCATCATACCGTCTTTTATCTCCACCTTGCGGAATCCCACCTTCGTCTCGGCCCTCTCCACCGTAGTGCCGGCAGAGTCGGTGAGGGCGAGTTTCAGCGTGTATAGATAAGGATGCTCGGCATCCCATTTGTGTGGATTCTTTATAGTTGCCTTCAGCCATCCGTATGGAGCGTAGCCACGCTGCGGGTTGCGCTGGTTGAGAATCTTTCCCTTCTTGTCAAGATTCAGCATCGGTTCGGCGGCATGCCACAGGGCGGTGTCGGTCATCGCCTTCCCGTCGGCATCGTAGAGCATTGCCGTGATGCGGTAGCCCTTTCCCTTCTCGTCGCCGCAGACGCTGAGCTTCGGGTCGATCACGAGTTCCGCATCCCTATAATCATCATCAATCAGCGTGCGCACTCCAAAGTCGGCAATGCGTATCTTCGGTGTGGCAAAGAGGGTTATGCTACGGTGTATTCCAGCGATGCGCCACATGTCCTGGTCTTCGAGATAGCTGCCGTCTGAATATTTCATCACCTTCATCGCCATCATGTTGTCGCCCTCTTTCAGATATGGCGTGAGACAGAATTCTGCCGGTTCCATACTGCCCTGAGAGTAGCCCACCTGCTGTCCGTTGACATACAGATAGAAGGCACTCGACACGGCGCCGAACCTTACGAACACCTCTTTCCCCTTCCATGATGCAGGCAGGGAGAATGTGCGGCGGTAGCAAGCCGTGGGGTTGCGTTCCGTATAGGCGGTGTAGGTCTTTTTCGGTTCCCGCATCACGTAGGGCGGGTCAATCTTGAAGGTGTATCCGGAGCTGCTGTATATGGGAGTGCCGTAGCCGTTCATCTCCCAGTCGCCCGGCACTCCGAAAGTAGTCCATCCGGTGTCGTCGAACGAGAGACTGTAGAAGTCAGCCGGCTGTTCGTCGGGTGTCTTGGTCCAGTTGAATTTCCATTCCCCGTCGAGCGACATCTGCATGTCGCCCTTCCCGTTGAGATACGGCATGAAGGCGGCGCGTGCCGGCATACGGTTCTGTTGCAGCACATACTGGTTCTCCCAGTCGTGTTGCTGTGCCTGGGCTGCAGTGGCAAGGGCCAGTGCAGCAGCGAGTATGATGTGTTTCATAACGTCTTGTATATAATCTTATATATAAAAAATGTGTGATTATATAGAATTGACGTTCGTGAGGTTGGAATGTAACGTGTCGTCACTCTTTCCAAACCCTCTTTTTCAGCAGACAAACCATGAAAAAAATAGTTTTAAACAAGGTTGTTTTAAACAAGGTTGTTTAAAAGTTATAAATCCGCAACCTGTAGCGAAATGGTGCTATAGGTTGCGGATGGCAGAGATTTTGTGGTATTGTATTGTTTTCAGAATACAGCAGCTGCTTTTCTGATTTTCGCAAGACGTTCCATGAATGATGAATCTTTGCGGGTGACCTGAATATTATAACGCATCTGCATCCTTAATAGCGGTTCTGCGTTTACTCCCAATGCTGCTTCAAAGAGCAAGGCCGTCTTCTCTGTAACGGGACGTCTGGCATTCAAGATTTCATTAAGAGCAGAATACGCAATTCCCATGTCCTTAGCCAACTGGCGTTGAGAAATCCCTCTGAACTCGATTTCGTCTTTCAACACTTCTCCGGGATGTGTCGGATAAGCAGGAGTAATATTGTTGGCGACCATATCGGGTGAAAATGTCTTTTTAGCACTCATATCTTTATTTATAATGATTTGACAATTCTGTTATATTGCATATAGTAGCAAAGGGTTGGCCCTCTTGGATATATTCTTCAAATTCAATCCGGTACTGATTGTTTATTCTTACAGAGGAAAGACCATCTTTGTCACCTATAAGATGTTCGTAATTCAAAGCCTTGTATTTCGTCAGGCCAAGCACATTGTCTTCATCTCTCATCAAGTCAATGATGCGTATATACTTTCTGATTATTTGCGGTTGAAATCTATGCTTCTTATCGGCTTGACCTGATTTATAAAGGTCTCGTAAATATTCCTTGCTGAAGTTTATTTCCATACATATATGTCTTTGAATGCAAAGATATGATATTATTTCAGTATTCGCAAATTTAGTGAATGTTTTTCGTAGACAATAGATTTTGTTTTAGCTTGATTCCTGTATTGTAAAGGATAACCCCCCAACGGCCTGATGACCGATTGGGGATAAAAAAATCCGCAGACCAATGTGCTTGATTTGCGGATTTGTATTCATTTGTATGTCTTGTTGCCTTTTCGTATATCCTTACTTTACATCAGACTTGTCTTGCCTTCGAGAGTGTCGTGGTTGTTGCGGAGGTCGGTCCAGTCCACTTTCTTCTTGGTGTCGATGCCGTTGATGTATTTCTCGATGTTGGTGTAGCCGTCGCCGTTGCAGTCGAGGTTGGCGTCAGACGGGTCGTTAGGGTTCAGTCCGTTGGCAATCTCCCATTCGTCAGGCATTCCGTCGCCGTCGGAGTCTTTCCATGCCGTGTATTTCTTGTATTTCGGGAAACCTCCCATCTGCTCGATGTCGGTGATGATGCCATACTTGTATGAGTCTTTGTCGAGACGGCGGTATTTGAAGAAGCCCTCCTCGTTTTTCGATTTGTCAGACAGTCCCCACATATCTCCGTATGGGTTCTTCTTAGGCAGTTTCTTCACGTAGTAAGCCTGTCCTGTGCGCACCTCCTCAACGATTCTCTGGTCCACGATGTCGCGGCAAGGCATTGTGGCTCCCACATTGGCGAGCACCTTATCGAAGGTCTCCTCAGAAGGGATGATGGTCATGTGAGGCATGGTGAACGGTTCGTCAGAGTGCATCAGAGCCTTCACGTCGTCAGGGATGCCGTTAGGCAGATCCTTGTCGGCAATCTGGATGCCACCGTCCCAGTTGTCCTTGGTTACGCGTTCGTTGCCTTCAACGATGTTGCCTGCAGCATATATTCGTCCGTATTGCGGATAATCGAAGAGTTTGTTGCTACGGCTTTCGCTCTTTACGATGCGATAGCTTATAGGGCCTTCTGGAGTGAGAGGTCCTGGTTTGTAGTAGTTGTTGATGAAGTTACTCATTGTAGAGTATTCACCACCATCAGCAGTACGGTGAACCCAGTTGTAGATGATGTTGTTTACGAAGTTGAAGACACCGCCCCAACCGATGGAAGGGTTACGACCAGTATTGTCAGCCCATAAGTTGCGCATGAACGTAGAGTTCTCTCCACCAATTGTTGATCCGAAAGCATGGTTCCATGTGTCAAGTGCCTTGGCGGATATAGTGTTCTGGATTGTTACGTTTACTGTTGGTACCTTGCGCTTTGGCTTGCCGTCATGGAGGTCAAACATATGGCGATAGAACGAGATGTTCTCGTCGAGTCCCCACTCGCAAGAGCAGTGGTCAATCATGATGTTACCGACAGGATTTCCTCCGAATGAGTCTTCACGATACCACACATGGGTGTTTCCGCGGCGGAAACGCATGTGGCGTACGATAACGTCGTGGGTGTTTACCTGGAACGACTCACCCGAAATCTGCACGCCCTCACCAGGTGCTGTCTGTCCGGCGATGGTGATATATGGAGCGCGTACGATGATAGGCGTCTTGAGCACGATGTTTCCCGACACGTTGAACACGATGATGCGGGCTCCACCCTGTTCGCATGCCCAACGGAACGAACCGGGACCGTCGTCGTTGAGGTTGGTCACGGTGAGCACTTTGCCGCCGCGTCCGCCGTAGGTATACATGCCGCCGCCTTCAGCTCCCGGAAATGCCGGAATCTTTGCCTGGCGCAGGTCGTATGGACGAGAAGCCCATGGCACGTAATAGCGACCCTTCATCGCCTCGGCCTTGACGATAGGCCATGCCACTGCCCAAGCTGAATCTGAGTGGGCTGTCCATGCAGCCTCCATAGCGGCGATTTTGTCTTTCGCCTCCTGTGTTATCTGCGGATACTGAGCGTGTACCGCCTGTGATCCGACGGTCATCGCCAGCGCTGCCAATAATAATGTCTTGCTGTTCATGTCTTTTTTATTTTGAATTGTTGTTTAAATGTTTCCTTTTACTTATTACCTTTCATATTTGTTGACGTAATGCCTCTGGATTTGTAACCATAAAAATCCCCCTCATAGTTGTGGTATGAGAGGGACGGTATGGGTTGTCTGTCAGCCCTGTGAGGCTGAAACCGGTTTCTTTTATTTATTTCACGATGAACTTCTTTCCGTTCTGGATAAGGATGCCCTTAGCATTGCTGTTTACGCGCTGACCTGCAAGGTTGTAGATAGGAGCATTGGCATTAGCCTTGTTGGCAGTGATGTCGCTGATACCTGTTGTTCCGACTGTAAACTCGAAACCGTAGATACCAATCTGGCTCTTTGTGTTGAACATGTGGTAAGATTTGCCAGCCTCTACAGGGAATGAAACGTATCCGAGAACCGGACGGTTCTGTGTGATGCCGTTGGTGTGCTGCAGAACGTAGTCGTCGGCCATCTTGCCAGTGTTCAGATATTCAGCGTCGCCTGTGTCAACGCTACCCTTAAAGGCAAAGCCTGTGTTCTGGTAGAAGATGGAAACGTCGATTGTTGAAGGAGCGAGTGGCTGTTTCGTGTCGGCATCAACAATGTATGTAGGGTTTTGATTCTTGTTGCCGTAGATGGCAACCTTGAGAGTTCCTGATTTCTTTGGAGAGAATCTGTAGTAGAGACCCTTCTGCGGCATATCCATGCCCGGTTCCCAGTATGTGCCGTACACGCGGTGTGCCGTACCGTTATCTGTCTCCTCGTCAAACTCCCAGTGGCTTATCTCCGGGTTTCCCTGTCCCATCAGATACTGTGCAAACTTTGGGTTACATCCGTCAACAATAAGTGCATCGTTGCCGTCCACTTTGCCTTTAAGCTCCCATGCTACGGGTTCTTTGTCGCCTTCTTTCACGCCGTTTGGTGTAGAAACGGCTGTCATGGTCATGTTTTCGGTCTCAGCTGTTATAATGAAAGTCTTGAGTGTTGACGGTTTGCTCGTGTCTGGGGCATCGGCAGTGCCTCCACCGTAGATGTTTGATGTGGCTTCGCCCTGTACGACGTTCTCTAGATTATAGTCTGCAGCTTTCCACACTTCCTGTGCGTTTAAACTCATTGCGCAGAGCGCAACTGATACAAGAGTAAAAATTTTCTTCATGTTTCGTTAGTTTTTAAAGTTTAATAGATGCTTAATTTTTTCAGTCCTACTTTTTTATGATTGTATGAAATACGCTTCAAAAGTATTGCTTATATTTTAAATATGTGT
>CAVBFA010000003.1:36439-45792 GCA_963594595.1 Oscillibacter sp.
ATATGTGTATATGCACACGTTTATTTAAAATCTTTTAACTGTAAAAGCACACAATATATCTACATGTTAACATTGTTATCTTTACTTGTTTGTTTGTTGCGATATTCCAATGGTGTCATGCCGAATTTCTTCTTGAAGCATTTGCCGAAATAGCTCGATTCCTTGAAGCCCACTTCATAGGCTATCTCAGAAGCGCTCTTGTCGGTGGTGACGACGAGTTTCTCCGCCTTGTCGAGACGGATTTCCCTGACGAGGTCTACGGGGGCGAGCCCCGTCAGGCTCTTCAGCTTCTTGAAGAATGCCGAACGGCTCAGTCCCACACCCTCGGCTATCGTGTCGATGTTGAAGTCATTGTTCCGCAAGTTCTCCTCTATTATAGTGCGGATGCGGTCAACGAACTGCAGGTCTTTCTTTGCCAGATGGTCCTCGTATCCGTTGCCCTTTGCGGCAGGTTCTGCACTGTTCTTTGCCTGCAGCACCATCTTGCGCTGGAATATGCTCTGTTCGCGCAACAGCTGCTGGATGCGTGTGGCAAGCATCTCGTGGCTGAAAGGTTTGGTGATGAAAGCGTTGGCACCCGTGGCGATTGCTTTCATCATGTCGTCGTCGCCGTTCTTTGCTGTCAGCACTATCACCGGAACATGGCTCACGCTGAAGTCACGCCGTACTCTCTTCAGCAGTTCCACACCATCCATACGTGGCATCATGAGGTCTGTGATGATGAGGTCGGGATGCACGTCAAGAATCTTTTCCAGAGCGTCGGCACCGTCTGTAGCCGTCACCACATGATAGGAGTGGCTCAGCTGTAGCTGCAGCATCCGTCTGAGGTCACTGTTGTCTTCGGCGAGCACAAGGGTAGGGCGGTACTGGTCTTCTGAATGGGTGTCATCGTTGGCGGCGGTCTTGTCTGCAGCATCACTGCTGATGCCTTCCATGTTGCCGGCGTCGGTCAGATCCTGCGGACTGATATTGTCGCCAAGCAGGATGTCGTGGTCGTCGTCTTTGAACTTCTCCTTGCTCATTGGAATTTCGAGGGTGAACGCCACTCCCTTGCCGTCGGCAAGATTCTCTGCCCATATCCTGCCATGATGCAGGGCGGCGAGTTCGCGCGACAGGCTGAGTCCTATTCCCGTTCCCTGCTGGTGTGAGTCAGGAGATTTGGTGTTGTCAGCCATAGAGAATCTCTCGAATATCTTTTCCAATTGTTTTTCCGGAATTCCTACGCCGTCGTCGCTCACTGTGATGCGGCAGATGTCGGCATCATAGTCGGCGGTCAGGGCCAAGGCGATGTTGCCGCCATGGTCAGTATATTTGAATGCGTTGCTGATCAGGTTGTTTATTATGATGGCAATCTTCTCGGCGTCACACCAAGCCATGATAGGCTTTTCCGGCAGATTGAGAGATAGCGTGATGTTGCGGTCTTTGGCAGCGAGACTGTACTCCGTGCGGAACGCCTCTGCGATGGCATTGATGTCGGCATGAGAGAGCTGCAGACGCATCTTCTTGTTCTGCAGTTTGCGGAGGTCGAGAATCTGGTTCACGAGATTCAGCATCTTTGAAGCGTTGCGGTCGATGAGTTGCAGATATTCCTTTCCCTCGCTGCTTAGCGTTTCGTGGCGTTTCAGTTCCTCGATGGGCGATTTTATGAGAGTGAGCGGTGTGCGCAGTTCGTGGCTCACGTTGGTGAAGAATCTGATTTTCAGTTCCGCCAGCCTGTCGTTGATATACACCTCGTTGCGCATCCTTATCATATATAGCGAGAGTCTGATGCCGGCATATATGGCAAGACACAGGAGGATGAAATAGATTGTGTATGCCCACCACGTGGCCCACCATGGCGGCAGCACGGTGATGAGGATAGTGCATTCTGGTGAGTCGTCGTAGACAGACTTCACCCTGAACGTGTATCTGCCCGGCGGCACGTTGGCGTATGACGCCAGACGGCTGTTGTCGTTCAGGTGCCATTCGTTTTCATATCCGTCGAGGATGTATTTGAATGTCGTGCGGCTGTTGTCTATGAAGTTCGGCGTGGTAAACTCTATGGAGAACATGTTCTGGTCGTGGTTGAGCACTATCTCCTTGGCATATCGTGGCGACACCTCGCTGATGGCGGGGGAGAAACTGTCGAGACTGCGGTTCTGCACCTTGAAGTCCACGATGATGGTCTTGTAATTATGTCTTGAATCCTTATCCAGTTCGTCAGGACTGAACACAATTATTCCCTCCCTGCAGCCCATGAGAATCCTGCCGTCGGAGAGACAGATGCTGCTGTTGTCTTCCACTTTGTTGCGCATCACTCCGTCGAGGAATCCGTATGTCCTCACCGAGTGGTCGCCATCAGAGAAGCTGATGTTGGTAAGTCCGTTTTCCGTTGTCAGCCACAGGCGGTGATGGCGGTCTTCGGTCATCGTAGACACTATGTTGCCCACCATGTTGTTTTCACGCATGCTCTCAAGATGCAGCTTTCCGCTTCGTTTGTCGTAGCCCATTATCCTGTTTGTGCTGCATCCGAAGACGCTGAGCCAGATGCTTCCGTTGCTGTCTTTGAATATAGAGAATATGTCATTGTCCACTACGGTAGGGTTGTCGCCCCGTCTGTAGTCGTTTATCGTGATGTCTTTTGGTGACTTGAAACCGGCGCCGAAAGAGAGCAGTCCGTCGGTGGTTGCCACCCATAGCGTGTGGTCGTTGTCTTCGGCTATCTGTCTCACGTTCAGATACAGGTCATTGTGGGGATATTGTTTCAGTTCGTTGTTCTTGTTTATGAACAACGTCTTTCCGTTTCTGTTTGCTATGAGGTTCAGGCCTCCGCCGTATGTGCATACCCAAATCCTGCCTTTTGAGTCCTGGAAGGAGTAATACACCTTGTCGTTGCTCAGCGAATAGCGGTCGTTGGCATCGTGTCTGTATGTGGTCAGTCTCATGCCCTGCTGACAGCTTTTGTCGGGAGTGGCCTTCGTCAGTCCGCCACCTTTGGATGCCAGCCAGATGTTGCCGCTGCGGTCTTCCATGATATTGTATACGATGCCCATCGTACCATTGTATTTCCTCACCACGCTGTTGGTCTTCAAATCCACGCAGTACACGTTTCCCCGCCTTGTGCCAATCCACAGCATTCCGTCACGGCTCTGGTGCAGGGCGCGTATTCCGTAGTTGTTGTCATTTGGGTTGGTGTCGCCTGCGAGAAGCGAGGAAAGCAGATAGGAGATATGTCGCTGTGGGAAGCGCACCTTGAACAGTCCGTTGTTTGTAGACGAGAGCCATAGCAGTCCGTCTCTGTCGATATTGATGTCAGAGAATGACGGACTCTCTTGTTCATTCAAGAATGCAGGAGTGAGCTGTCGGGTGAATGTTGATGTCAGCATATTGTCTATGCTGCCCATCTGTTTCGTCGTCCTGTCGTAGCGCCACACCTTTCCGTTGCGCAGCAGCACGAAGAGTCCGTTGTCGCCGGCATCGCAGAATTTCACGGCATCCAGTGTTGTCCCCACGGGCGTGTCAAAATGTGAGGTAGCCTTTGTCTTGGGGTCAAACACTGTCAGCCCGTCGGCAATTCCGTATAGCCAGAGCTTCCCTTCCTTGTCTGCGAAAGCCGTTTCTGCCTTTGTCCTTATGGCGGAAACAAGTTTTCCGTTCACGTCATAAATGCCGTCGGCAGTAGAGAGATACGTTTGGGGTCCTATCGTAGTGATGGTGTTTATGGGCGATGAAGAGGTGGTGCGAATGATATGTGTCTGTCCCGTCTTCATGCTGATGGATATGGCATAGCCATTCGCCGTGCCAATCATCACCAGGCCGTTACCGATGCCGAAACATGTGGCCTTCACGCCTCTCTCCAATCGGGAGAGCATCCTTTTGCCTTTGAGAGATTTGGGTTTTGATATCGTGGCTACCTCGAAGTTAGGTCCCAGCCAGAATATGTAGTCAGCCGTCTCGCCCACCACGTTGTGCTTGAGTCTCATCGTCGTCCTGTCGATGTCGTGGCGTGAGTTGTATATAGGTTTGATAGTGGGATTGTTATCCTTGTCTGTGAAGACCTCATACAGACACTTGTCGCGTGTGTATAGCAGCGTGTTGCCGTTGTCCATCGCCTGCACCTTTATTACCCTCATGTTCTTCGAAACGCCTTTCAGTTCCGAATACATGTCATTGAAGCGTTCGGTGGTCTTGTCGAATCGGAAGAGTCTGTTGTCTGTGGTTCTTATCCAGAGGTTGTTTCTGTTGTCCTCCACGATTGTGATCACCTTGCGTGGCGGGATGTCCGACTTGGTGTTGCGTCGGGTGGCATATTGCGTGAATGTCGTTCCGTCATACGACATCAGTCCATACCATGTGCCGAGCCATAGCAGTCCGTCGCGGTCTCTGAGAGAACCATAGACGGTAGTGGTTGACAGTCCGCTTTCGGTGGAGTATCTCTCCACTATCATGTCCGTAGCCTGTGCTTTAGTCTGCAGCGGCAGGATGAGCATTGAGAGTATTGCCAATATTATGGTTTTCATGATGAGTTCCTCTTGTAGTTGTTTGTCAGTAGTCTTATTACTCTGTGGCCACCATCAAAACGGTCATCATGCCGTTTTATGTAGTCATTCCATGATGACCGATTTGGCTCCAAAGTTACGGCATTTCTTCAAAATACAAAAAGAAAGGCAGGAATATTCGCATATTCCCACCTTACTTTTTATTAGTATTTCTCCTCCAAACGGTATCAGGCTATGAATAGTGTGTCTTTTTCAGACCATTCCTAACATCCGGTTTGGGGTTCTGCTATGTTTGTATCCTGAAAAACGATAATTGGTATAGAGTTGTAATGTAAATTTCAGTCTTGTCATGCGTCGGACCTCAATGCGAACAGAATTCGCATCTTCAAGTCCGCCTTTTCTTTTTCCGACAGAGGTATTGTCGTTCCAATGCCGCTTTGTGGCATTGCCTGTCGTTTCCTGTATTGTGTGTACTTGTCAGTCATATTCTTCAGTCGTGTCTTAATTGAGCAGTATTATTTCATTGTTTTTTACGCTTATAAGACGAGGCTTTTATGACTATGTACTCATATACTGATATTTTTTTTGAGAGAAATTGACATGTGTGTCAGTTCTGTCTGCAGTCCGCTCAATTGTTCTCGGCAGCCATTTCTCTCATGCGGCTCAGGCTGCGGTGCATCAGGTTGCGCACAGACTGGTAGCTGATGCCCATTATCTGGCAGATGTCGTCGTATTTGCGACGCTCTATATAATATAGGTGTACAATCTGCTGCTGGCGTGGCGACAAGTTGTGGATGTATTGTTCCATTGCCTCGTTGCGCCTCTTCTCCTCTTCCATCTTCTCGAAGTCGTATGAATTATTTTGTTCGGCAAGTCGGCGGGTGTTGTAGTCGGTTATCTCCTCGTCTGACAGGCGCACCTGGCGGCGGAACTCGTCGTTGATGCGGTTCCGGAGCGAGACATAGAGATAAGACTCGATGTTGCACACCTTGTCTAATGTCTCTTTCTTGTTGAACAGTTTTACGAATACGTCCTGTATGCAGTCCTTGATGAGCTCGCGGTCTGATGTGAATTTAGATCCGAACGAGAACAGACTGTCCACGTGTTTGTCGTAGAGTTGTGAAAAGTTTACCATAGTTTGATAAGAAATACTGCTTTATAATGTTCCCACTCATGGCGGGAAAGTTTGTTTTAGAGTTTCAATAGATTTGTTGTTGCAAAGATACTAATTGCTACGAAACAATTGTTTTATATCAAGTCTGTTTTTATGGTAATAATTGGTTTTTCTATAAAAAAAACAGGTATTGCACTTCATTTTGCAATACCCGTTAATCAATTCGTTATGTTTGCTGACGTTATGTCATGCGGTTTTCAATGTTTTTTCCTTATATCTTTTCTATCCAGTACACCTGTTCCGCCTTGCCTTCAGACAGTGTGTAGCTTCCGTTAATTGCAGTTTTCTTTGCCACAGACCTTATGCTGCCGCTGGTTTTGTCGATACAGTATATGTTGTAGCGCCCATTGGAGACAGTCAGACAGAGAGTTTTGTCGGTATGGCTGTAAACCACATAGCCAATGCCATCGTCGCCTATCATGTCATAAGCCCCCGATGCAGTCTGACTGTTGTCCACGACCTTCATCCGGGCTATGTCGGATAGGAATTTCTGGTCGTCTACCGGTATGTTCGGCAGTGATCCTCCGGCCATCAGTATAGCCCAGCCATACTGCGGATATTGCTGTGCGAATAGTGTTACCGCTTTGTCTGGGAACATACTTGTGTATTCCCTTACCGCCCGGTATGCTTCCTTGTAGCCGGTCTTTCCCACTTTCATCTTTCTCATAAACTGTCTTGGGGCCATGTTCTTGCCGGCAGGAGGAGCCCAGAGACCGGTGGTGTTGTAGTGCCAGTAGCGTATGTCGATGATGTCGACAACCTTTGAGAGCTGCGGGTCGGCGAGTATGGAGTCCTGTGCGTCTTTAGTGCAGCTGAGGGCAATCATGGGGTGTCTGCCCGTTTCCTTTTTCCATTTCGCTATTGTCTCCAGCCAGAAGCGTGTGAAATGTAGCGGTCCGGTGTATTCCTCGCTGATGAGCTGCACGACGTTGCCGTTGTCTTTCAGTTGGTCGAGACACATGCGGATATATCCTTCGTGGAGTGGGCGCAAGGCAGGGTCCTGTTCGTTGTAGAACTGTTCTGCCATAAACACCCTCTTGTCGCCGGCAAAAGGTACAGGCTCTGGAAAGCTCGTGCCGTTCACATTGTTCACCGGTCGCCATGGAGCGTCCACCCAGTGGGCGCCAGCCTCGATGATGTTGTGCTGGAAATAGTTCTGGTTGAACAGCAGCATTCCCTCATTGGCGGCAGCCTGTGCGAAGTTGCGTTCCCTCTGCCAATACCATAGGTTTGGTTTCGTCAGGTCATACAGACTCAGTCCGTCCCATGCCTTGCCCTTGCCGCAGCGGGTGAAAGGCTGTTCGTAGAATGGAGCGCTTACGTCGCAGTCGGCTCTCTTCACTCTTTCGTGGTCGATGCGGCGCAGGTCATACCACAGTCCGTAATGGTTGTCGAGCATGGCATATCCGTTGTCTTTCAAGAATGTCACCACAGAGTCGATGCGGTCTGTCCATCCTGTGCCCTCCCTTCCGGGCACGAATCTCGTTATGGCAGGTTTGGCGCCCTTTTCCACGAAGTTGTCTTTCGTTCTTCCGTTCCACCAAGGTATGGCATATCGGTTGCCGACGATGAGTCTGCCGTCATATGTCATCTTTCCGTTTGAAATGGCGAAAGCCTTGTTGGTGGTTTCCTCGTTGCTGCCCTTCAGCGACTTGCCGTGTGTGCTTGTTGGCTTTATGTCGTTGATGTTCTTGAGTCCGTTTGCCGAGATGCTTGCGGTGTATGGTATGGAATCAGTCCACATCTCTATCGTCACTCGTGGTGTGGTAACCGATTCCATGGCGAGCCTCTGTGCCACCTCTATTGTAGGACTGCTCGATGCCGTGATGTTCCTGTTGTATACATAACCGTTGTTGCCTTTGTCGCCCACACGCTTTTGCAGCTGGTCGTAGAAGAGGCTTCGCGGGGTCACGGCGTCGTTGCTGCCGCTCCATTCTCCGTTGCCGGTCATCGTGCCCCAGCAGGCATTGGCGCTCGAACGGTTGTCATTGTCCGGTGAATAGCAGTAGAGCGTTGATGCCGTACACTGCCACATCATACTGTTTGCCGTGTTCCATCCCGTTCCCATCTGCCAGTTTTCGAGATTGCGGAACGAGAGGTCGCCTCCCTCGATATTCACCACGTCGAATAGTAGTCCCGGTGCCCATGAGCCCACGCTGCCGCTGAAGCTGAGAGCCCCTTCGGCATCGCATTGCACGAAGGCGTTAGGTCCGGGAGCAGCGAAGTCGGCTGCAAAATCGTGATATCCCTCTTTCGATACGCATCGCTGGAAGAGATTCTGTTCGCCCCTCGTCAGGAACACCCTTCTGCGCCAGCCTCCGATTTCCGACACCGGTTCGCTCGCTATGCAGTCTTCCACGGTGATACGCCTTGTCTGCCTCTGCAGGTTCACGGCGCTGCCGGCAAAGTGCAGGAAATCCGTGCGTCTCACCCAGCAGTCGCCGGTATTGTTCATCCACACCCCGTCCCAGCAGTGGTCCTCATCCTTCGGGTTCCAGTCGTTGTGCTGGGAGGCGAGTGTCATGTTCTCCACGCCGCATTCCGTTATCTCCCCCTTATTATAAGATGTGATGACCATAGCCCTTCCGTATTTCTGGTCTATAGCCATCGTGATGGGAGCGTCGATGGTTATTACGTTTCCTTTTACGCTCTCCACAGTCCTTGTCCACTTCATGTCGATGTCTGAAGGTTTCCATCCCGTGTAGTCGAGTCCTCCGCCAAAGTCGTTGCATCCCAGACTCTCTATCCACTCCTTGGTAGACGGTCTGAAAACCAGTATCCTCTCGCCAGTCTTGATTCCGGCAGTGGAGGAGAGCGTAATGTTCATGCTTCCGGCAGCCAGTTTTTGGTCAGCCACCATTATCGTGTCACCTTTAGTCATGGCGCTTTGTCCCTCGATATATATGAGGGCGCCGCGGTCGGTGCCACGCTTCACGAGCTTCGTCTTCCGTTTTCCCATACCTCTCAATACCACTCCCGATGCACTGATTCTCAGCGGTTTGTCGAGATAGAACGTGCCTTCGCCGATAAGCACCGTGCCACGGTGTCCCTGTTTGTCAGCCTTCAGTCGCGACACGTAGTCGATGGCGCGTTGCAGACGTAGACTGGCATCGGCATCGTCGGATTGACAATCCACGAACACGGCATTCCTCACGTCGGGAATACCGCCCACAGAGGCGTGGTAGCCGCAAGTGGAGTAGTCCATAGGGATGAATACGCTTTTCTTCTTCCCTCCCGCCGCGGCACTCAGCGTAGCGCACAGAATAGTGGTGGTCAGGATGGTCCTCGTTATTTTCATCATCGTATTTGGAATTTTGTTGTTGTCATTTCATTGTCGGATTTGTATGGAGGCAGCATGCTGCCACCTTAAGATTCAGACGCTCTTTGCGCCTTATTGTAACCTGTATCCGCGCTTTAACCTGTATGTATTTTGTTAGAGCCTGTAAATCAAAAGGAACTTTACGACATCAAGCGTAAATGATACCATAAAGTTCCCATTGCTCGCAAGAAATCAGTCTTGCATTGTTTTATATCAGAAAATGAATTGTTTGCTGTAAATTAGCGATTGACATCCATCAACTTGGATTTGGCGGTTTCAATGGCTGTAAGTTTCAATTCATCTTCATCCTCCAAAGCATCCAATACCTTGTCGGCAAGCCAAAGGGTGAGCATTTCCTTTTCATCCACTTTGAAGTATGTTG
>CAVBFA010000004.1:0-8609 GCA_963594595.1 Oscillibacter sp.
TATAAAGACATACAGCGAGTCTTTTTCTTTTATGATCTTGTGTTTTGACACACCCACCGGTTCCTGTCGTACAGGTTGACTGTCGAGAGCTTGCTCTCGTAAGGGCGACCTGTGCGGCAGGAATCAAGCCGTAAGGCTCGCAAAAGCATACAGGGGTTTATCTTGGTTTTTGTCTGAAATCAGAAGATAAGCAGACAGGAGGTATCTTGGTTTTTGTTTATAGGTAATCAGAGAACAAGCAGACAGGAGGTATCCCTGTTTTTTTCAAAAGCATCTGTCGACACTCCCTTTATCCCATTCACACGAAACATTTTTCGGACAAAAAAGTATCACAGTCTCACTCCGGAGTCCCCGTCCGCACCTAATCATTTGATTTTCAACACATTACCCCAATGATACTTTTCTTTCTTGTTTACAAAAAAGTGTCACAGAAGTATCATAGAAGTATCATTGGCATGTATAAAACTATTATCAACAATTCTTCATACCATACATCGGCAATCCATTGAACCAAGCCCTTGACTATATGCCACGAAAAGAATTCCTCGAATGGCATAGGGATGTATTGTTTGACAAATTGTAATCTGACCGATATTTCCGAACCTTTGGGGAAATCAACTTCTTGGGGATTAGATGGTCTAACGCCCGTTTTGAGGTTATATTCCGGTTGTATTCATAGACTGAAATATAGACTTGTGATGTCTATAAAATAGACCCTGATTTTCCCCCACGGCGTGGGGAACAGAACCCCCTAATGTGGGGTTTCATTCCCCACATAGTGGGGAAAATACGGACGGGCGAAAGGGATTGGGATTTAGCCGGATTTGCAAGTGCTTGGGCACTTCCTTTTCTGGCGACTTTCCTTCTGTATCTATGAGCCGCCATTTGGTTTTGTAGACAATCTATTCGATGAAAAAAATGAGAAAATGTGAAATATCCACCTCCTTACGGTGTGGATAATGTGAAAATATACGGTAGAACAAAGTGTATAATGTGAAAAAACGCATGCTGACGACTTGGATTATGTGAAAAATAATACTATCTTTGCAGTTGTAATCAAAGATATCAGATATGGATAAACTGCTTAGAAGAAAGGTTGACAGCTATTTGAAGATTTGGAAAGCTAATCCTGACAGGAAACCGCTAATTATAAAAGGTGCCCGTCAGATTGGGAAGACACGCTCAATAGAGTGGTTTGCCAGTCAGAACTATAAAACTGTTATCCAAATTAATTTTGTAGAGCAAACAAAATACAAGACTATCTTCGAAGATGGATTTGAAGTTGATGCGATTCTTAAAAATATCTCATTACTCAATCCGGAACTGGAGTTTATACCAGATGAGACTCTTTTCTTCTTTGATGAGCTGCAAGCTTGTCCCCAATGTGCCACTTCATTGAAGTTCTTTAAACTTGACGGACGCTTCGATGTTATATGTTCCGGGTCATTGATGGGTATCAGTTATCGGGAAATCGAATCCAACAGCGTTGGCTATAAGGAAGATTATGAGATGTGTTCAATGGATTTCGAGGAGTTTCTATGGGCCAAAGGATACGACGAAGCTTTTATTGACGAGCTATATCAGCACATGCTGGAAGTCAAGCCACTTACAAAATTGCAAATGGATGTCCTTTTTGAATTGTTCCGTGATTATGCCACTATCGGGGGCATGCCCGAAGTGGTGAACACATATATCAAGAACAAGAACTTCAGTGGCACTTTGGGCATACAAAAGCAATTGCTCAAGGACTATGAGGAGGATATCACGAAATATGCGGAAGGCTTGGATAAAGCAAAAATCAAAGCCGTTTACAACCACATCTCTACATTCCTGGCAAAAGAGAACAAACGTTTCCAGATTACGAAGATCGCAAAGAATGCACGTAACAGGGATTACATCGGCTGTGTGGAATGGCTTTCTGACGCTGGCGTCATAAACGTATGCTACTGTCTGAATCAGCCTGAGCTTCCACTTAAGGGTAACTATGACCCCAAGCTATATAAGATTTACTATAAAGACACTGGACTTTTGATTGCATCACTCGATGAGGAAGCACAAGAAGATTTGAGAGCCAACAAGAATCTGGGGACATATAAAGGAGCCATATATGAAAACATAGTTGGTGAAATGCTGGTAAAACAAGGTTATGGTCTATATTACTACAACAACGACAGGCCTTCTCTTGAAATGGATTTCTTTGTCAGAGATGCCGATTCTCTTATTCCTGTGGAGGTAAAAGCCAATGATGGCGCAACAGCGTCATTGAACAAGCTACTGAATGATAATATATATCCGGATGTTAAATACGGCATCAAATTAGGATATAAGAATGTCGGGTTCAATGGCAAGTTCTATACCTTCCCTTATTTTATGTCTTTCTTATTGAAAAGGTTTGTTGCGGAGAGGAGAAAATAACAATACGGTTGTGAAGTGATGATTCTATGAAAATTTAAGTTTTGTCTATTAATCTGAAGACAAGACACGATTTAATTCTGACATCAGCCCCCTCTCGTTCTCCCCCGTAGGGGAGATACAGGTTACTCCGTTTGCGGATAAGTCACTGATAATGAGATGTCTACAGATAATAATCAGGTAGCCTTATCAGTGTGACTGCTATCTGTATCTGTCAGAGTGTCAATGGCTTATCAATAGCAAGAGTATCTGTCCCTCCCCTACGGGGGAGGCTAGGTGGGGGCTGATGTGATTGGCTGAAATCAAGATGCAGAGTAACTTGTCCCTTCCCTTTGGGAAGGTCAGGATGGGTTATCCTTCGGGGGAGGCTAGGTGGGGGCTGAAGTAAAAAGCGGTTGAACAACGACATGGAAGTCGCCATTCAACCGCTCCGGTTACACCCTCTCATGCGAGCGGGTATACAAATAAACTGATTCTCTCTAATACTTTCTAAAATTCAAATACTTCAGAAAATTTACTTGTAGAGCTTCATGCCGATGTTCATTCCAACACTTACCAATACGGCAAAAGCTACTACACATGCTGTTACTAACATAAATGTCAACATAATCAATTTCCTTTCTCTTTTTAGTTATCGTTAAACAATCTTCTTACCTGCTGCTCTCATTGCAGCTTTTATCTATATCTTTATCTTTTCAGTTGCAAAGTTAATGCCTTTTGTGCTCGCACACAACAAATAGCGAAGATATAGTCGTTTCATACGCTTTTTATTGATATCGGTCAAAGAAGGCATATATTTATAGTTAGATAATTGACATAAAACAAGCAGAAATATATACAAATATATGACAAACGTATGACATTATGTACGTAATATTTACAAAAACAATGACTTTTTGTCAGATTTTATTATCCTGCTGTCAGACAATTCCTGCAGCATCCGGAGCTTCTCTTCTGAGAGTTTGCCCTGCTTGGCAAGTTTCTTGTTGTATTTCCACCAGTTGAGCAGTCCACGGTTCTCCACCTTCTTCTTGTCGGGCAACTGATGATGCTGCTCCACATATTCCTTTAGCTGCTGATACTTGGCCAGCCATTTTGTTTCATTCACTGTTGACATACACCTTATATTATATATTCCGCAAGTTTTCTTGCTTGCTCTGATAGTTAAAAGTAGACAAGATACGAGTAAACAAGAAGACCGCAAAAATACAACAATAAACTAACACTTCCAAAAAGAGGAAACACTTATAGGGATTTTCCCTCCCACTTTAGGGAAAAACCCTTTGGCAGCACCGGGAATTGTTGTTTCTTTGCACCAGAGAAAAGAACATTACGAACATAAAACACAATGATCATGAAAAGGTTTATATTATCAATGGCATTGCTTCTCACCGTGGCACTATCCACAATGGCGATGAGCTACGAGCAGGCAAGGGAAAGAGCTCTCTTCCTGACCGACAAGATGGCTTACGAGCTGAATCTGAACGATGAGCAGTATGAGGCAGCATACGAGGTGAACCTCGACTATCTGATGAGCATAAACACCTATGATGACCTCTACGGCACATACTGGACGAGAAGAAACATGGATCTCAGCTATATCCTCTTCGACTGGCAGTATGACGCCTTCTGCTCAGCGGCATATTTCTACCGTCCGCTGATATGGACCGACGGCGTGTGGCGATTCAGCATCTATGCACGCTATCCGAACCGTACATACTTCTATTTCGGCAGACCGGCATTCTATGCCACTTACTACGGCGGACACAGCTGGCACAGAAACGGCGGACGCAGCTGGTATCACGGACGTACCTTCGGACCAAGACCCGGAGAGAGCCGCTTCGGAATGAGAGACAGATTTGACCGTGGCGACTTCCGCGGACAAAGAGGCCATGACCGCAGACATGACAACGGACGCTACGACCGCTACGACAGACGCGACAACAACAACGGACGCTATGACCGCTACGACAGACGCGACAACAACAACGGACGCTACGACCGCAACAACAGGCGCGACGACAACAACAGCGGACGCTATGACCGCAACAACAGGCGCGACGACAACAACAACGGACGCTACGACCGCAACAACAGGCGCGACGACAACAACAGCGGACGCTATGACCGCAACAACAGGCGCGACGACAACAACAACGGACGCTACGACCGCAACAACAGGCGCGACGACAACAACAGCGGACGCTATGACCGCAACAACAGGCGCGACGACAACAACAACGGACGCTACGACCGCAACAACAGGCGCGACGACAACAACAGCGGACGCTACGACCGCGGCAACAACAGACGCGACAACAACAGTGGCTACAGAGGCACTACGCCGAAGAGAGGCACCGGCAACGGCACAACGAATCTGAGCAGTTCACGCACGACAGTGAGCCAGGAGGTGGGCAGATCATCAAGGGGCAACAGCTTCAACAACAGTACGACGAGGATGTATCGCCCTGCTGGCGGTTCTTCCCGTCCTGCCAACACCTTCACACCGAGCCGCAGCAGTTCGTCGAACAACAGGTCGGCAGGCGGCGGCAGTTCATCAAGAGGCGGCGGACGTTCCGGCGGCGGTGGAAGATTCGGAAGATAATCGCCAAACATCCTGATTCAGAATAAAAGAAAAGAAAGAAGACTGACATAATATATTCAACACAAGGCTGACTGGAAAGAAGGATTAAACATACTATATTAAAGAAAAACTATTGGTAAAGGGATTTTGAAGTATAAAAGACATCAGGATAAACAAAGGTAATGCAGACCTAAGAAAGGAGTGAGGAATCAGATTCTTCGCTCCTTTCGCTTTATTCTTATAATCCCTGACAAAAGGACACAAAAATAGGAGGAAAAATATTTCATCTTCCTCCTACCCTATTGCAAACCCTTCATCCAAAGGGTCGCTATTCATTAAGTCCCAATTGGTCCCAATGACCTATTGAGTGGAACTCTCAAAGAGAGAATTACTTGTTCAAGAGATATCTCTCAGCCTCAAGCGCAGCCTTGCAACCGCTTGCTGCCGCTGTGATAGCCTGACGGTATACAGGGTCGGCAACGTCGCCGGCAACGAACACTCCAGGAATCTTGGTGCGTGGTGTGCCGTCGATGGTCTTGAGATAACCCACCTCGTCGGTCTCGAGCCACTCCTTGAATACGTCAGAGTTCGGCTTATGACCGATAGCGAGGAAGAAACCGTCGATCTGAATGTCAACCTTCTCCTCGTCTGCCTCGCCGCGACGCTTCACGAGGTGTGCACCTTCTACACCGTTCTCACCGTAGAGTCCGATGGTGTTGTGCTCAAAGAGCACCTCGATGTTCTCAGCGTTCATCACTCTCTCCTGCATCACCTTAGAGGCTCTGAGGAACGGCTTGCGCACGATGAGATATACCTTCTTTGCCAGTCCGGCGAGATAGAGGGCATCCTCACAGGCTGTGTCGCCACCGCCAACAACGGCAACGGTCTTCTTGCGATAGAAGAATCCGTCGCATGTAGCACATGCAGACACTCCCATACCATTGTATTTCTTCTCGTCGTCAAGTCCGAGATACTTTGCAGACGCTCCTGTGGCGATGATCACGGTGTCCGCCTCAATCTCAACGCCCTCGTCGGTTGTCACCTTGTAGGGAGCCTTGCTGAAGTCCACCTTAGTGATGATGCCGTCGCGGATGTCAGCGCCGAAGCGCTCTGCCTGCTCACGGATATCGTTCATCATCTGTCCGCCGAGCACTCCCTCAGGATAACCGGGGAAGTTCTCCACCATAGTGGTCTGTGTGAGCTGGCCACCGATGAGCAGTCCACAATATTCAACTGGCTTCAAATTTGCTCTTGAAGCATAAATAGCAGCAGTGTATCCTGCAGGACCACTACCGATAATCAAGCATTTTACGTGTTCCATATTATTATTTAGTATTTAAAGTCGTTATTCTTTATTACAACAGTTCTTCAATCTTCTTCTCGATGTTCTCCATTTTCTCTGTAGGTTCGAAGCGCTCTACCACCATTCCGTATTTGTTTACGAGGAATTTGGTGAAGTTCCACTTGATGTCTGCCTTTGACTTGTAGTCAGGATCGGCCTGCGAGAGCATCTCGTCGAGAACCTTTGTCAGCGGATGGCTCTCGTCCCATCCGGCGAAGCCCTTCTGAGAAGTGAGGAATTTATATAGAGGATCTGCATCAGGACCGTTCACTTTCACCTTCTTGAAGCGTGGGAACTCCGTGCCGAAATTCAATTTGCAGAACTCATGGATAGACTCATCGGTACCAGGTGCCTGCTGTCCGAACTGGTTGCAGGGGAAGTCGAGGATTTCAAAACCCTGGCTGTGATATTTCTCGTAGAGCTTCTCCAGCTCTTCATACTGTGGAGTGAATCCGCATTTAGTGGCTGTGTTGACAATCAGTAATACCTCGTTGGCATACTCCTTGAGAGCTACCATCTTTCCTTTTCTGTCCTTAACCGAAAAGTCAAATACTGTATTCATTTCTATTCTTGTTTTTTGTTTTAAAATATTTTCCGATTTAATTAACCTGTTCTCTTGCAGAATGACGCTTCTTGCCACGAAACCATCTGCGCCAAGGATATATCCTGCGCATCACCGGTTGAGGATTTGCCCTCTACAGGCTGAAATCCTCTTACCACAGATTGATAATCCACGATTACAGACTTATAATATCTCCATTGCAGAGGCTTCAGAAGAAGCATTCTCGCCAATCTATTTGCAAAAATAGGCATTTCTGATGAAAAGGCACCAAATAAATGCGGAATATTTGCGATTTTTTATAAACCGAAGTCCATTGTCGCTGCCACTTTCTCTACCTGCGCCTCTGTCTTGTCCGGCAGATTGCAGAAGAAGTCTATCTTGTTGCCGAGTTTGTTCTGCAGTTCGGAGATGGAAACGACATATCCCTTCAGCGCATCGTCACCATGATATACGTTGGTGTGCTCAAACCAGAAAGCGATGCCGGAATACACGTTGAGTTTGGCACGCTTCCACACCACGGCAGCATAGAAATACTTCGGAACTATCATCTTGCCGCCGATACGCTGCAGGATATGGTTCTCGCTGTCTATCGTACCACCCTTGCAGACGAAGAGGGAGTCAGCGGAGGAGAACTTTGTTCCCGACACGAAGTTATACAGGAACTGCTCCATGTTTATCCACAGGCCCTTGTACTTATAGTTCTTGTCGCTTCCGTTGAACACCTTGTACTGGGGCTGCATATTGGTGAGATAGAACGTCTGCTTGTTTATGGCAAGGCTGTACAGGCGGTCGTTAGACGGACAGAGATGTCCATGGTCGAATCCTGATCCGTATATCAGATCCTGTCCGTTGCCCTTAGTGAAATAGTCGTCGGGAGTCAGGCTTGCCACGTCGAACGGATACTGCATCTCGCCTTCGGCGGCATACCAGCGCTGCACGTTCTTCTTTATGTTCTGCTTGGTCATCACATAGCATGTCCAGCGGTTTGACTTCAGAGTGCGGTCCCATTCCACGCAGTAGTTCACTCCGTCTTTATCGAAAGCCTTGTCGCTCACCCTATAGGCTATGAACTGGCTGTTGCCTCCCTGCAGATGCGGCACTTCGGTTCTGGTCGCAGCGGCATCGGTATAGTCAGTGTTTCTGTTTACGTTGGGTTCTTTTGCCGGTGAAGAACCGCCACCATCATTGTCGCTACCGCATGCCGTGAAGAAAAGGGCAACTGCCGCAGCATACATAGCACGAATAAGAAATCTGTTCTTCATAATGAATTGAATTGTCTTAGCTTCTTTTTCCCCTGGCTGACTGTCGGCAGCAAGAGGAATAATTCCCAAAAGGGGTTACCCCAAATATCACATAAAACGGCGTAACGACCGTTTCGGGGACAAGACGAGGGGATACAAACAAAAAGTGCGTTCATGCGCATATGCAACTACGCTTGAACACACTTTAATATCTTCCTGAATAATTATATATCTTAATATATATTATTTGCGGGCTTTTCCATAGCGGCTCATGAACTTGTCCACACGACCTGCGGAGTCAACGAGCTTGCTCTTACCAGTATAGAACGGGTGAGATGTGCTTGAAATTTCGACCTTTACCACTGGGTAAGTCTCTCCTTCAAATTCTACTGTATCGTTAGTCTTGCATGTAGAACGTGTAAGGAACATATCGCCGTTGGACATATCCTTGAATACGACGGGGCGAGA
>CAVBFA010000004.1:8619-33034 GCA_963594595.1 Oscillibacter sp.
GTTTTCTGGATGGATACCTTTTTTCATTTTAATCTAAAATTGTTTGTTTATTTGTTTATTATTTTCGATGCTTTTCAGCATTTGGCTGCAAAGGTAAGGATTTTTTGTGGAATGAGCAAAAGTTTTTCGGGGAAATATTGAGGCAAGAGGCGAAATGAGGGGGACTGAGCCATTTTTTTAAGACAAATAGGACGAATAGGACAGATAGGACCAATAGGACTTATAGGACAAATACAGTCTTGCTATTAATCCTATTGGTCCTATCTGTCCTATAAGTCCTATCAGTCCTATCAGTCCTATCAGTCCTAAAAAAAAACTCCTCACCATCTTCACTTTTTCCATCCGTTCTGCTGGCGATAAGCAATTCTGCCCCTCGTCATTTCCTCCCTGATTCCACCGTTTTTCAGGAAATCAGCCTTTTGCCTCTCTATCAGCAGCCTGAGGAGTGTGTCAGCTTGATGAATCAGTATTATTGCGATATTTGCGATGGTTTCTGCCGAACGACTCGGAATTTGTTTCAGATAAAATTCCGTATCGTTATGTCTTTTACAAATATCCCTCGTCTTTACAGTTCTTTCATCTGATATTCCCCACTGTATCAGTCCGTTTTGCCTGAGATAGTCCTCATAATCCAGCAACAGTTCCTGCAGACTTGCTTTCGCCACATTCGTCAGTTTCAGCTCCGTTTCTCGTGAGGTGGTTGCCGCCGCACTGCCCTCGGCGATATTCTGCCTGCCGCTACGTGCAGCCTGTATCATCTGGTCTACGGTACGGTCAGTCCTATCCAAGAATTTGTGTGCGAAATAATATGTGATGTCATATATGCAAGTTGCCTTCTGAAATGCTATCAAATCACGATAGCCCCCTTTCTGCGGAATAAACTCCTTGTCGTTTTCCATTTTTAAGTATTATGTAGATTTAACCCCAAACGGTTATCAGGCCGTTCAATGCAGTATTTGATTAGAAAAATCCCATCATCGGGAGGGATGATGGGATTCTGAATCGTATAAGGTCAATGTTTATTTAATGATAACGGTAGAGCCCATTGTCAAAGTGTAATCGTCAATCAATACATCTCCGCCAGGTTTTTTGGCATTCATTACAAGAAGACTGTAAGTACCTTCCGTTTCGATTGTGAATGTATATGTGACTTTCACCCATTTCGTGGCTGTTATGTCGTTTACATAGTCACCATACTTATAATCGCTTCCAGTAGGGTTTGCTCCATCTTTCACCGGAACATATCCCGGACGGACAGAGGCACCTGTAGATGTAGCAGCTTTTGCATAGAACGTAACAGTATATTCACCTGGCTTCAGAGTTATCTCCTTGTAACCAAGGCGCTTGTTGGCAGAACTTGATCCACCTACCTTTACTGAATATTTTCCGCTGTGAGCATCTGTACTCTGGCTGAGTGTTGCATTTCCCGCAGAAGAAGCAGTCTTCCAGTTGTTTGGCAGTCCGTTTGTCCAGTTCTCGAAGTCGCCATTCGCAGCGCTCGCATCACCGGTACTGCCGCCTTCAGAACTGCTGCCGCCATTGCTCTTGAGAGAAACGAGATAAGCCTTGCCCTGAACGGTCTCTGGGGTGTTGCCCATATAGTTGACAACCTTGCCGCATACTACCACTTCGTCACCGACATTGAGAGTTGCGCCTGAGGTATATTTCTCATTGTTAAGATAAAGGGCACGGAACACATAGAACTGATTGTCTGCCTTGCCGTCATCGGAGATGTAGAATGTGGCGTTGCCAAACTGGGTGCCATACTGCTCCTTCACAGAAACCACCTTTCCTTTGATATATACGTCCTTGTCAGACTCCACGCCGGCAGCGAGAGACGATGCATACTGGTTTGCAGCCACGCTGTTGAATGGGTTAGCCTTTGTGCCGTCGCCGGTTGGCTGACCTGCTGCAGGCTGGTCTGAACCGCCGCCGTTGCCATTGATTGAAACGATATAGTTACCGGTGGTGAATTCCTTTGTTCCGTTGTAGTTCACGAGCTTACCGCATATCACTACCTCATCGCCAGGCTTGAGAGCGTCCTCACCTGAGAACTTGGTTCGGTTTGGTCCTGCATATCCGTTGAACACGAGGAACTGGTTTGTTGCTGTACCATCGTCGGAGATGTAGTATTTGAGACTGCCGTAGCTCGGGTCGAAACTGCCAGACTGTACAGACACCACCTTACCCTTTACATACACTTCCTTGTCTTCGGCACCACCATTGTCAATATACTTGATGGCAGCAGCCACATTGTAAGGATCAGCCTGTGTACCGGTACCTGCCGGTTCCACATCCGGAGTTGAAGGTTCATCAGGTGTTACGTCCGGCATTTCATACGGTGCGGGAACGTCTTCACAGCTTGTCAGCGATGCGAACGAGAATGTCAGGGCTGCCATCGCCATTACTGAATATAATATCTTTTTCATTGTATTTCTTTTTTATAGTTTTGTTACTTTTTATTGAATTCTCAGCCTTGCTTATTTCACCTCCTCGATGTCGCTGTCTGAGCGAAGGAGAATCTGCCAGGTGTAGCCGTATTTTGAAGGATTTGTGGCGTAGACGGTGAAGATACCGGTGAGGTTCACCTTTCCCGTAGGCATCGCCTTGGCGGCGAAGTCGGCGTATGTGCTGCTGCGCACTACCATCAGCTTCTGTGCCTTGCCGTTGATTTTCACCGTGCGGCTCACTCCGTTTCCGGCATCCTTGTCTGCCTCAGGCGCCCATGCCAACTTGCCGTCAGCCTTGTCCATCTCCACGTTTTCAAGTGTCATCAGCTTTCCACGATGAGATTTCACGTATGCCACGTCTTTCAGCTTTGACACATCAAATTTCTCTGGCACCACTTTTGAAGCGTCTGCCGCACCGAGAATCTTGAAATGCTCGTTCCACACGTTGATGTTCATACGGCTTGGGAATGTCCTGCCGCTGGTATTCGTGTATGGCACACCAATCTGCACATTGTTGCCATAGATGCCGATATAGAGTCCCTTGAGGTTTACGAGGATTTCCTGTCCTACAGGCAGGAATCCGAAGAGTCCGCCCTTCTGTATGCAGATGAGGAGTCCCTCTCCGCTCTCGTCCTGCACGGCAATCTGGTTGTAGATGTTTCCCTGTATGTCGTTTCCGGTCACACGCACTTTCAACTGCCAGTCTTCAGTGATGCGCACGGTGTCGTTTGCCTGTGATGAAGGGATGAGGTCTACTGTCTTTGCCTTCAGTTCTTTTATGGATATCATCTTGGCATCGTCCTCCACGATGTCGTTGTTGCCATATGGAGCCACCTCGCCGGTCGGGTCGTTCCAGTCGTCGTCCATGCAAGAAGTGGCAAGTCCGCCGAGGAGCATTGCCGCAACGAGGAATTTTATATATTTCGTCTTTTTCATTGTCATGAGAGTTTTTTTTAGAATTTATACGCGATATTGAGGAGTCCGTTGGTGCCATAGGCATAGAACTTCATTGGATTCTTAGAGAACTTGTATGCACGTGTCGTTGCCGTTCCGTCGGCCTTCGGTGTGCTGTAGTTGCTTCTGCTCTGCTCGTATCCTCCGGTCACGATGTTGGTATTGTTCAGGATGTTCGTCACGGTGAGGTTGATTGAGAGCGATCCGCGCTTCAGGTATATGCTTCTTCCGATAGAACCGTCTATCATGAATCCGCCGTGTCCCTTAGCCTGCGACAGTTCGCTGCGCACCGGCTGGTTGTTGAGGATGTCGCCACGCACCTTGCATGCTGACTCATATCTGTAGTTAGGAGAGTAAGAGAGATAGATGCGGTCGTAGTAGTTGGCATTGAGGTCGATGAACCATCCGCCGCTGTGATAGCTGAGTCCGAGACTTGCTGCCGTGAGCGGTGTGCCGTTGTCGCGCATACCTTTATTATATATATGGTCTTCAACGAGTCCATCTGCCACATCGCCATATACCACGGCATTCTGCGAGCGCATATACTCGAGATTGGCGTCGTTGAGAATCTTGGCGTCGCTAATCTGTCCGACGAGTTTCACGTCGAAGGCGCTTGTAACACGGAATTTCAATCCTGCCTCAACGCCATAGTATGCCTTCTTCATGTTTGTGAGCGACACGTAGGTGAATGAGTTCACGTCGTCCATATAGAAGTTCTGCCAGTCGCTCACGTTGGTGAGGTAGCTGTAGTATGCGTTGATGTTGGCATGCAGCCAAGAGGTCTGGAACTGGTATCCGATTTCCGAACTGAACACGCGCTCGTTCTTGAGGTTGCGCACGAAGTCGTTGTTTATCTCCGGTGATATGAAAGCTGCCTTTGCCTGAGGAGCACGGTGCTCATATCCGAGTCCGAGGGTGAAGGTGTTGCCACGACCCAGGTTTACGTTGGCTCCGAATTTCATTCCGCCGTCAATGAACTGTGCCGTGTGGCTCTTGCCGTAAGAGTTGTCCTTGGCGAGACCGTTGCGCATTTTTCCGTCGCGCTGCATGGATGTGTATCCCAGTTTACCGGCGATTACATAGTGCAGGTTGCCGAAATTCTCTGAATAGCTTGTCCACAGCTTGCCGTTGTTCACGAGCAGATTGTAGTTGTAGCCGAACTTGTCGTCTTTTCCAACGAGGCCGTTGCGGTTGTTGAGGTCATACTGCACCTCGTCGGCATCTGGCGAATAAGTGCCGATGGCATAGGTGTTCACGTTATGGAATGTCGTTGCTCCGAGCATATCCTCCATCGTCTGGTAGTGCATGCCCTTGTTGGTAGCTCCCACGATACCGATGTTCCATGCCTTGTCTTTGTCTATCTGCTTGTTGAAGGTTGAAGCCAATGCGATTGTCAGCGCATCGTTGTGTTTTGCCTGCAGATAGTACATGGCATCCTGTCCCTGTGCCGATGCCTGCTTGTTGGCATAATACAGCTGGTCCCAGTTTATCTGGCGGTTTGCCTTAGGTCCGCTCCAGTAGTCGTATGCCGACTGCCAGTTGGCGAGCGCGTCGCTATTACGGTAAGAGGTATTTGTGTCGTCCCAGATGTCGAAATAGCTGCTCGGCATATTCTTCCAGTAGTTTGGATGAGGGTTGTCGGCGTTGTTGTAGTTCAGCTTCGTGCTCTTATACATGCTGTACTTGCCCATGAGCGAAGTCGTCAGCTTGTCGTTGTCGGAGATTTTCCAGTCCCATGTGAGCAGCGCTGTCGGTGCGAAGTCGTTGACTACTCGTGAGTTACGCTTCTTTCCGTTCTGATATCCCCAGTATGGGTTGTAGTATCTGTCGTTTGCCATCCAGTACATCTCGTCGGTACCGGCTCCCTGAGAGGCGCGCTCCGTAGGGTTGCCCCATGTGGTGAGCGAGAGGGAGTGGCTTCCGTCGCCGAACACCTTCTGCACTCCGAGGAAGTAAGAGAGTGAGTTATAGAATGTTCCCTCCACGTATCCCTCGTTTGCCCAGCGGTATGTGAGGTTTCCTGAGAATGCCCATCCACGGTTGCTAAGTCCGGTATTGAAGGTGTACATGCCTCTGAGCGTGTAACTGCGGTTGGCTCCGGAGAGCGTTATCCTGTGGCCTGCCGGCATGCTTGCCGGACGGAAGTTATAGTTGTTTGAACCTGCCATCCCCGTCATGGCGAAGTTGTTGGTTTCAAACGGCAGGGCGAACTCCTGGTTCTTTGTCTGCTGGTTGAGTCCGCCAACGAGGGAATAGCGGAACTGCCCCGTCTCCATGTCGTTCATCGGCAGTCCGTTGATATAAACGTCGTTATACTTCTGGTCGAACGCACGATAACGGAAACGCACCGGCGAGAAGAGGAATCCCACCTCACTCGCATACATGTTGGAGTTGGAATTGACGATGGTAACGTTCTGCGACATATCATCGTCTTCTCCGAGCTGTGCCTCCGTGAACGTGAAAGCCGACTCGCTGAGAGCGGCGCCACGCTGTCCTATGGAGTCAGTACCCACTGTCTGGGCCTGGGCCATAGAAGCGGAGCACAATGCCATCACGGCTAATTTCAGATTCTTCTGCTTCATAAATAAATGTTATGTTTGTATGCCACAAAGTTAACGTTTTTTTGACTAAGCGACAAACATTACAAGATAAAAACACGGGATGCAACAAACATTTAATATCGCAATGCCAAAATAATGGAAAATAATTCATACCTTTGTCTTTGATTACAATTACATGGATAATTGTAAGACAGGCAGTATGGAAAAACGAAATATTTATAACGATATGAAAATGAAAAAAATCAGTTTCTTACTGATATTAGCGCTGTGCATGGTGTCTATCGGCGCAATGTCGCAGAATGAGAAAAAGTATTTGTGCTACGGAGTGGGATTCTACAACCAGGAGAATCTCTTCGATACTTGCCACGACGAGGGCAAAAGAGACTACGACTTCCTTCCTACGGGGTCTTACCGCTGGAACGGACTGAAATATTCTCACAAACTGAAGAATATGGCGAGGGCTCTTGCCGACATGGGCACCGACGTGCTGCCAAAGAACGTGGGATGCGCTGTGATAGGACTGAGCGAGGTGGAGAACAGCAAGGTGCTCGACGACCTCACGGCGCAGGAACCGCTGAAGGCACGTGGCTATAAATACGTACATATAGAGGGACCGGACCGCCGTGGCATCGACTGTGCGCTGCTCTACAATCCGCAGCTCTTCAAGGTGTGGAACACGAAACTCGTGCCATACGTGCAGGAGCTGAAGAAGGACAGTGCGTTTCTGACACGCGGATTCCTGACCGTGAGCGGAGAGATGGCCGGCGAGCATGTGGCATTCGTAGTGTGTCACTGGCCGAGCCGTTCTGCGAAATCGTTCTATCGCGAGTCAGGCGGCAGACAGGTGAGAGCGCTGAAGGACTCGCTGCTCAGAGAAGACCCGAAGGTGAAGGTATTCGTGATGGGCGACATGAATGACGACCCTATAAACGTCAGCATGACGGAGGCTCTGGGATGCAAACCGGAAATCGACAAAGTGGGCAAAGGCGAGATGTATAACCCTTGGTACAACATATTGGCAAAAGAGGGATTGGGAACACTGACCTATGGCGGTTCGTGGAATCTCTTCGACCAGATTGTAATGACTCCTAACCTGCTGAACAAGAAGGGGGCAAAGGATTTCTCTACTCTGAAATTCTTCAAGAACCAGATTTTCCGCCGCGACTATCTGTTCCAGACCGAAGGTAAATACAAGGGTGCTCCAAAGCGTACTCATGCCGGTGGCGTATGGCTCGACGGATACAGCGACCACCTACCGGTAGTGGTGTATCTGGTGAAGGAGCAGAAATAGGGATATGGAATAGAACTTATCTTAGGGAACCAAGGCAAAATAGGACATTACCGAGGTTCAAGACTATATCATAGTAAGTCTTTATGAAATCAAACGAAGGAACAGGAAACAAAGCGAGCCAACTCCCTCACCAGGGAAAAGGCGGTGTGGGTGACGGATTGACTGGTGCCGACACAAGGGCATCATCCGCCAACATTCCTGTAGAACACCACCCGCTCGAGCCTTTCCTGCCCGAGAACGCCTGGCTGCTGATGCTTGGAAGTTTTCCGCCATCACAACAGCGATGGAGCATGGATTTCTTCTATCCTAACTTCATAAACGATATGTGGAGAATCTTCGGACTATTGTTTTTTGACGACAAAGACCATTTCGTGGACACGGAGAGGAAGAGGTTCAGAAAAGAGCAGATAGTGGAATTCCTCACCAAAGAGGGCGTGGCGCTATACGACACGGCATGTGCCGTGAGACGCACGAAGAACACGGCTTCTGACAAGGATCTGGAGATAGTGACGCCAACTGATCTCGACTCGCTTTTGGAAAGACTCCCCCACTGCACCACGGTGGTGACGACAGGAGAGAAAGCCGCTACGGTATTCGCCACGCATTTCGGCTGTCCCGTCCCTAAAGTAGACACATCGGTGGAGTTTCTGAACAACGGCAAGAGGATGACTCTCTTCCGCATGCCAAGCAGTTCGAGAGCCTACCCCATGAAACTGGAGAAGAAAGCGGAACAATACCGCAAGGTTCTGATAAGAAAATAGCAAACTTCAAAACAGAATATATGACAATAATCGGTATAGCTGGTGGTACGGGCTCTGGCAAGACCACCGTGGTAAAGAAAATCGTGGAAGCCCTGCCTCCACACTATGTTGCGGTGGTACCGCTTGACTCATATTACAACGACACGACGGAGATGACGGAGGAGGAACGGCATGCCATAAACTTCGACCATCCCGACGCTTTCGACTGGAAACTGCTCATCAAGCAGGTGAACGAACTGCGCAAGGGAAACGCCATCGAACAGCCCACATACTCGTATCTCAAATGCAACCGTCTGCCTGAGACTATCCATGTGGAGCCAAAACCCGTGATAATCATCGAGGGCATCATGACGCTGCTGAACAAGAAGCTGAGAGACATGATGGACCTGAAGATATTCGTTGACGCCGACTCCGACGAACGACTGATACGCAACATACAAAGGGACATCGTGGAGCGTGGACGCGACGTGAAGATGGTGGTAGACCGCTATCTCGACGTGCTGAAGCCTATGCACGAGCAGTTCATCGAACCCACAAAGAGGTATGCTGACGTAATAATCCCTCAGGGCGGAGAGAACGTGAAGGGTATCGATATGGTGTGCAAATTCATCGAAAGACTGATGCAACAATAGAGACAAACATCAAAACATTTATGAATCAGAAGAAGGTATTTCTACTTGCCTTGATTTCCGCAGCGACTCTAAACACTACGGCACAAGACAAAGACAATTACAACGACGAAACCACCACGCAACAGAAGAAAGGGGAATTTGAATATTCGGCTGAAGCCCAGGGGAGCTTCTCACACGGCAAGACTCCACTATGGCTGAACGCCAACAAATACGGATTGTCGTCGCTCGACGAGAACAACGGCTACATCAGAGGATCGTTGCAGAGAAACATCGGCAACGACATGGAAAAGAAATGGGGATACGGTTTCGGCATTGATGCCGCCGTGCCATTCAACTATACAAGCAACGTGGTATTGCAACAGGCTTACGTGGAGGGACGATGGCTGCATGGCACTCTCTCCATAGGAGCGAAGGAAAGACCGATGAACCTGAAGAACAACAGGCTCAGCAGCGGTTCGCAGACTTTGGGCATAAACGCCCGACCCGTGCCACAGGTGAGACTGGCGCTTGAGGACTATTGGAAAGTGCCGTTCACTGGCGGATGGGTGCAGCTGAAAGGTCATGTGGCTTACGGAATGATGACCGACGACTCCTGGCAGCACGAATTCACCAGCAAGAGGAGCAGATATGCCGACAACGTGTTATACCACTCCAAGGCCGGATTCATCAGAATCGGAAGCGATCCGTATATGCACCCTCTCTCACTGGAACTGGGACTGGAGATGGCATCGCAGTTCGGCGGCAAATCGTATCAGCCTAACGGTGACGGAACGGTGTCGGTGATAAACGGAAACACGAGTCTGAAAGGTTATTGGAACGCTTTCGTGCCGGGAGGCAAAGACATCACCGATGGCGAAAACTACAAGAATGCAGAAGGCAACCAGCTGGGCAGCTGGATGATGCGACTGAACTTGGAGAAAGACCTGTGGAAGGCGGGACTATACGTGGACAAGTTTTTTGAAGACCACTCAGCGATGTTCCAACTCGACTACGACGGATATGGAAGCGGTGAGGAATGGCTGGTGAAGAAGAAGAGACGCTACGTGCTCTACGACTTCAAGGACTGGATGATCGGTTTCGACCTCAACATGAAATACGGAACATGGCTGAGAAACATCGTAGTGGAGTATATCTACACAAAATATCAAAGCGGACCTATATACCACGACCACACGACGACAATCCCCGACCATATCGGCGGCACCGACAACTACTACAACCACAACATATATCCCGGATGGCAACACTGGGGACAGGTGATGGGAAACCCGCTCTTCCGTTCGCCAATCTACAACCAGAACGGAAGCATCTCTGTGCAGGACAACCGTTTCATGGCTTTCCATCTGGGATTCGACGGCCGTCCCAGCGACAACACACGCTACCGTGTGCTTGCCACTTATCAGGAGGGATTGGGAACCTATGGAAGTCCTTACAACGACTTGCACCACAACATCAGTTTCCTCGTTGAGGGAGAATACAAATTCACAAGGTCTCTGCTTCGCGACTGGAGCGTGAAAGGCGGTTATGCCATGGACTTCGGAGGAATACTGGGCAACAACTATGGTTTCCAGCTTACCATCACCAAGAGGGGAAGTTTCAGTCTATAGGCACTGTCACACGAACTTCGCAGATAATCTACAAGGGGATAAAACAACGAAAAAAGAAAAGAAATGAGAAAGACAATATGCGGCATACTCATAGCCGCCACAACGATACTCACCACGATAACTCTCGCCTCATGCGACATAGAGACTTCATCGGCTGCCGGAGACTTCAACGGCATGTGGCATCTGACCCGTGTGGACACGCTTGCCACTGGCGGAGTGCTCGAACTGAAGAAGGAAAAGATATTCTGGGCATTCCAAAACAAACTGATGCAGGCGGATGACAAAAACGAGAAGCATGCGAAGATTCTGATGCGCTTCAACCAGACAAAAACGCAGCTTACGCTGCACACACCATACATCTACGACCGCGAAAACGGCGACGTGCCTCTCTCCGACCCTACCCTGCTGGCACCATACGGCATAAACAAACTGGAGGAGAATTTCCAGGTAATCACACTGACTGGAAGTAAAATGGTGTTGCAGTCGGAAACGCTGAAACTGACATTCAAGGGATTCTAAAACAATATAAGACTCCATAATTTGCAAAAATGCTCCATGATTCCGATATTTGGAATTATGGAGCATTTTTCTATGCCATGCTTAGGCAAGAGTAACAGTTTGATGACTACTTATGGATCATGAGTCTGCATTCAAATGATCGTAGCCGGAGAGTTTCTCCTGCCAAGAATAGTATTTCCTTACGGTATCATAACCTGAGCGGGAAATGCGGTTGCGGTCGGCTTCATTCTCCATCATCCTCAGGCAAGCGTCGGCAAAGGCTTGACCGGCATCTTCGATGATGCAGTTGGTGCCGCTCTCAAGTTCGGGAATTGCCTTTGAAATGAGCGACGACATCACCACCGGCACTCCCATACCCATAGCCACAAGCACCTTGTTCTGAATGCCGGCGGCAATCTGCACCGGTGCTACAGCCACGCAGGAATCCTTAACGGCATCTGAAAGGACGTCTACAAATCCCGTCACCACGATATTCCCAGACTTCTCCGCCAGCGCCATGATGTTTCTCGGCGGCTCTGCCCCTACGATATAGAATTTGGCTTCGGGCTTCTTCTTCAGAATCAGAGGGAAGATGTCGTTTACGAAATGTAACACCGCATCCTGGTTCTGCAGGGTTCGCATATTGCCTACAAAGCATATCTTATCATGGTCGTAGGAGTCGGGTATCTCGTCCATACACTCCACGCCATTGGTGTATAATGCCAGCGAATGCTTGTCGCCCTCGGCAGAGAGATAGTCGATGTCTGCCTGGGAAACGAGTACTACCTTCGGGAATTTCTTCATCACAAAGCGCTCATACCTTCGGATAAGCTTGCGCTCGATGGCGTAAATCACCTTCTTCAGCGACATGCCCTTGAAACCGGAAGACAGCGTATAGGTCTTCGACAAGGCGTCTGTCATCTCCACGATGGATTGCGACTCCACGCCATGCTGGGTGAGGTATGGCACCATCCTGAGCAGATGGCTGACGAAACGGTCTGGCTTCTCTTTGCTGATTACCATTCCCAGCAGCTTGGAGTATTCACGCGAGTAGTAGTAGCCACACTGTATAGGGCGACCGCTCAGCATATACTCAAGCGAGTATAGCATGGAGTTGGTCTTCTTGCGCTTTACTACGTATATCTTGTCATACAAAGTCTTTGCGGCTGCCATATCAGGATTGCCCTCACAGAAGGACACGAGAATCAGCTCATGACCGGCAGACTTCAGATATTTGGCTATATTGTTAATTCTCAACACGTCTCCGCCATTTTCAGGAAAGGGGAAGCGTGGTGTCAACATGCAGTATTTCATACGATATCAGTTATTTTCTATTCATAAACTTTTTTACGCAGTTTGCTTATCGTGGCATAGACTCTCGAAGCAAACAGAAGAAAGTCGTATTTCAGCGGCTTTTTCAGATATGCCCCCATATAGCTACACGTAAGTCTCATCGCCACGGCAACTCTTTCCGAATACCGATGGTGCGCACGGGTGGCGGAGTTCTCTCTTGCCCCCACGTTGTATACGGTGTCG
Organism: Oscillibacter sp.; assembly: GCA_963594595.1. Taxonomy (GTDB): domain Bacteria; phylum Bacteroidota; class Bacteroidia; order Bacteroidales; family Bacteroidaceae; genus Prevotella. The sequence goes on from CAVBFA010000004.1 coordinate 20,910, forward strand.
GCATTGGGAACAATCTCCATCCTGGAAATTCTGTCGGACACGATGAACATGAACAGTGCATCTTCACCGAGCTTGTGTTTCGAGTCAAACCTCCTGTCTCCTATCACATCTCTGGGTATGAGTTTCCCTGTTACCGTGGACAGGAAGCTCCGCGAATTGAACAATGTCAACTTGGGGTATTCCCGGCATCGCTTATAGGCTGATGTGAGGAAATACGGCAGGTGTTCACGGGTCTTGTCATCAATGAGATGACAATTGCAGACCACCACCGTATGCGAATCCGTCATGGCATGCATGCTCGACAGATAGTCGTTGCCTGCCACCCAGTCGTCGTCGTCGATGAAGAGCAGATATTTGCCTTTTGCATTGTCTATACCGATGTTCCTGGCGTTTGACACACCCGGCTCGTCGGTCTGAATTACTCTAACGTTGACATATCCCTTGTCGGTGATGATGTCTTCGAGCATCGACCGGTATGGCATGTCGCAACCATTGAGTACAATTATCACCTCATAATCGGAAACGGGGAAATCCTGCTCCCCCAAAGAACTGAGGCAGTCGGAGATGTATTCTCCAGGCTTGTATGTAGGTATTATAACAGATATTTCCATTATCCAAAGATTTTAAGATAGTCTGGAGTCAACGATTCCGGGGTTGCCACACAGTGCAGACCGTTGTCGCCGGTCAGCGCCCGCATCTTCTCTATCAGTTCGCTGGTTGACGAGAATATCGGGTCGTAGTTATAGAAGTCACGGCAGTAATGCAGGGCAGGATGCTCAAGCACGAGCATGTTCTTCTTGTTTGCCACACACTCGAAGCTCACTCCGCTGACCTGATTCTGGAATGATGAGGGATAGGCAAGGAGCACGATGTCTGAACGGAGGAATATCTCCCGATAGAGCGCAGTTGGCAGGAAGCCTGAAATGAAGCGCACGTTGTCGGGATATTTCTCGCCTTCTTTCTTGTCGCCATGGATAAGCAGCAGCACATCGTTCTGGGCAAGGAAATCTGCAAGTTCACCACTGTTTACGAGCGAATTCACAAAGGTGTCGTCTGCTTTTGAAGAGGGATGGAACACCACTTTCCTGAAAGTGGAAAAGTATTCGGGAAGGCTGGTATCGGCATAGTTGTCATCAAACGGACTGACGCAGCCATGTGACACCAAGGCAACATTTGTTATGCCATTCTCAAGCAACGGTTTCTTCATATAGTCGTCGAACACAACGAATGTGTTGTGGCGCGCCAGACGCTTGAGGAAGAATAGTTTCACCCTGGATGCCACGGTGGCGGTATTATGACATATTATATACATATTACGGCAAAGGGGCAACAGTCCCAAAGTGACCTCATCACAATACGACACCACTACATGATTGTAATCTGAGAAGCGTATCTTGAATTTAAGATACAGCAGGGTGACAGTGAATATGATGCGGTTGAGAACGGCTCTCTTGCCGCGCATATTCAGGAAGCGGGGCAGCTTGGCAACGTAATCACTGTCTGGAAAATCGAGCTGGGAAGCAATGTCTGAATGCAACACTATCTTCACATCGTAGCCTGCCGAGCGGATGGCGTCGATATGGATATGGTTGAAATTGACGTGTCCCTTTTGGTATACGTAATCTATGAACAATACTTTTCCTTTCATGGTATGTCTTTTTATTTAACGTCGTTGAAATGTTGTCTGAAATGAATGAGCCTCTCGTTGTATGGCTTGTTCTCTATGGTGATGTTGTAATACTCCGACATGGCGGTGGTATTGAGGAAATATACTTTCAGCAGACTATACAACGCCACGAACGACAGATACAGTATCTTGTTGTTGCGATAGGTGAAACACTTTATCAGATCTATCCATACAATCCAGTATGCATAGATGAAAAGATAGGAGCAACGGAGACTTATCGTGCGGAACTCACTGAGGAACAGGAATGTGCACAGATAGAAGAGCATACTGTTCACGAAGATGTTGTTGCCGTTGTGGATTTCTCTGAGCTTGTCGATATAGCAGAACAGAAGTATTCCGGTGAGCAGTCGCTCGAGATATCCGATACTCAACACGGAGCCCGTGCTGAGGTCCATGCTAAGATATGCCTCCACCCAGAGTTTGGTAGACGGCATGATATAGTCTACCACCAGGAGTATCAACGACTTCAGGATGGGGATATGGAAGAGGTATATCACATTGGCAACGGCGAATATCGCCATCATTATGTATTTGTTGAACTTTCTGTTGATGATGAAATACATCGGTATGTATGCCAATGAAGAACTGTGGAACGTGAAGCCTAACAAGCACACGAGCAAAAATGGCAGGAACTGCTTCTTCTCAATGAACACGATGGCATTGACGAACAGCAATATGGATATGGAGTTGCGCACCAGGTTGATGTTTATCTCGAAACCGCTCATCACCAGCATGATCATGAACGCAAGCGGTATGTTGTTGACATATCGCCTGAAGAACATCATCAGCAATGCAACGTTTATCAAGATACACAGAAACTGGAAGAAGAAATAGTTGGGATATATGGTCTTGCATATCACTCCGAATATCATGAAGCCCGGCTCCCAAGTCCATTTGTTCAACGGCAGCGTGAACAAGGTGCGCAAGTCGGTCAGACTCTGATACTCGGGATAATATGAGGTCCAGTCGTAGGCCACGAATCCTCTGAGTCCGAAGAAGAACACAAATACGACAACTGACAATATGTTTACACACATTGTCTTCATTTGTGACTCGCTGTTGAAATGGGCATATACGGCAAGAGAGCCATAGATTATGACCAACAGCAGATAAGGATAAGCGAACTCCATCTATATGTATTACCTTTCTTTATTTCTTCTTGCCAAGAGCCTGGCTCAACACCAACACCCAGAGGGCGTCTGCTATAACTCCTACGAATACGAATATGATGACCATAAGCGTTCGCGGCATGCTCGACGATTTCAATGGCACGGTGGCATTCTGAATCACGGTGAACGCCGGAGTGTTCTCCTGTATCTTCGCCTGTGCCTTCTGCACCTGCTGGGCGGTCTGCGAATAGTTGTTGAACTTCAGCTGCATATCGTTCTCCAGGTCCTCGAGTTTTGACTGATACGACATGAGCACGACCTCTGAGTTGGCATCGGCAAATGATGCATATTTCTGACGTGACTTCTCATAGGCTGCCTTTGCCTCAGCATTGATCTGCTGTGAGTATGCCAGGTCTTGTCTTGCCTTCTTCGTACGGTAGAGCGTGATGTAGTTCTGCAGTCTGGTCTTCACAGAGTCTGCCATGCAAGCAGCCACACGAGCGTCGGTGTCGGTAACGGAAAGGGTTATCACATTGGTACCCTTGTTGATCTGGCAACCGATGCTTCCGACTATAGCCTCGCAGACCTCGCTTTGGATCTTTGTCAGGCAATATGGATTAACGACATTGGTGCTCGGTATGGTGTCTTTCTTACCGAACATCTTGATGAGCCACAACTTGGGATAGTCCCAGAATGGTATCTTGGTATCCTGCAGGATGTGGTTGTAGTATGTCTTCTTCTGTCCCTTCACCTTGACGGGAATATCGAAGAGCTTCACCACGAAGTCTGTGGATGCGAAGACATCGGGATAGATGTCGGGATAGATGGCATCGACGGATGATTTTCCGCCACCGATGTCCATACCTATGGCTCCGGCAATGTCGCTGAGGTTCTGCGACATACCCATACTTGTGGCCTCTGGCGCCAACACCACATAAGAGGTGTATCTCTTCTGCTGTTCCAAAGCCACGATAACTCCAATAACAAAGAATACGGAAACGAAGATTATCATTTCCTTTTTCCTCGACGCCACTTTCTTCAAAAGTGAAAGCACGTCGATTTCCTTCACGCGTTTTGTATCTGACATTTTTTCTTGTATTTCGTTTACTTCTTAATCATTGTCTACTGCCTTGCCTGCTTATGGCGTGCAGCGGTAATCCAGATCTTCGGTCCTATGGCCTATCACCTTGGCAGGCACTCCACCGACGATTGTATAGGGCGGGACATCCTTGGTGACTACGGCTCCTGCCGAAACGACTGCCCCCTTGCCTATCTTCACATTCTGCAGAACCATAGCTCCACAACCTATCCAGACGTAGTCGCCTATCTGGATGGGATAGAACTTCACCGGGAAATGGCGTGACTGCACATCATGACTACCTGTCATAATCATCACACCATGCGACACCGACACGCTGTCGCCGATGGTCAGTCCGCCACGGGCATCGAGTGTCACCATACGGTTTATATGGGAATCCTTTCCTAAAGACAGTTTGTTGAGGTTCATTATATAGCAACGGCTGTCTACATAGGTGCCTTTTCCTATCTTCATGCCGAGCTTTCTCATGGCAAACCTGCGCACACACCACGGGAGGCTGGGCAGGATGGTATTGGTGAGAGGTCCGAGAACGAATTTCCTCATTCCTGAATATACGGGACTTCCAACGAACCACATCTTCATCACCTTTGTCAGGAAGCTCACGAACTTGCCCATTCTGAAACCGTCGCTGATGGATATCTTGTAGTTCAGATATTCTCCCTTGACGGGGTGGTTTGACATTCCTTCTTCATCGAAGACTTCTATTATGGCATCGGTCCTGACAAACCTGTATTTCTTCTTGTATAGGGTATAGATGAGATACCAGTCGAGAGCGAAACCATAATCTTTCTTCTTGTCAAGAGCGAACAGGTTTTCCTTGTGTATCTGTGTTCTCACGAGTGATGAACCGTGACGGTAGATAGGTCTGTATTCCAGACCTGCCACATTGCTTGATGAGGGGAACGGGAATACGTGACCCTGGCGCAGTTTCATGCTGTCGCCATATATTATGTCGGCATTCGCAGCATCACAATTCCGGATGGCGTCGGCAAGCGAATGGTCAGAGAAATAATAGTCGCCGCAGTTCAGGATATTCACCCAGTCGCCGTTGGCATGCTGCACGCCTTTGTTCATGGCATCATAGACACCGGCGTCTTTCTCTGAGCACCAATACGCCAAGCGGTCGGCATACTCCTTTATCACCTCTGCCGTGCCGTCAGTGCTGCCACCGTCAATGACGATATATTCCTTTTCTTCCCACGTCTGCGAAAAGAAGCTCTCCATCGTCTCCCTGATGTGCTTCACATCGTTGTAGACCACGGTGATTACACTTATCTTATTGCTCATCTGTTCTATCTGTTGTTTTATTGTTATCTTTTTATTGTCATCTGTCCCATATTCCCGTTGCCTTCTGCCTGATCAGCAAGCGGCACTGATAGATGTGTATCAGCGCCATGGCGAGATAGCATGTGGCCATGCTCAGGACTATACTCTCCACGCCAAGTCCCATATCCGTGAACTTGACCATCGCCACATAAAGGACGGTGAAGACTACAGATGTCAGTATCTGCACTCTTATCTTGTTGAGTCCGTTGATGAGATACGTGGCACAGTTGTTGAGATTGAAGGCACACACATATACGAATGTGCACAACGAGATGGAGAGCGGCACCTCCACCTTGCCGCCAACCCACAGATGATAGAACACTCCGCTGACTGCCAGCATGCAGGCTCCGCCGGCGACGGAAAGCGCCCAGAACTTCAACGCTCTGTTGAAAGTGGCGTTTATCCATGCCATGTCTCCCTTCACGTAGGCGTCGGTATAGGCGTTCCACATTGGTGAGAGGATGATGGTATAGGCTATTATCAGAAGGTTGAAAAACTTGTATGCGATGTTGTATGTCGTGACATTCGTCGGTCCGCAGTTCTGGGCTATGAACACGTTGGCGGCACCGAAAATGACAAGACAGCTGCTCACCTGAATCACAAAGAATCCCATTCCCTTGCCCACAATCTGTATGCCGAGACTCTTGTCAAAGTCGTTGGCGGCGGGACGGAGTTCGGGATATCGCAAGAACAGGGGGATCGTGGCAAGGGCAAAGACGACACATGTCGTTGCCGTGTATGCAAGGACGACATACATGAGATTGCCCGACGTCACTTTGGTAAGTATGAATATTATCACCATCGAGATGACGTTGCCCGATACGGTGAGGAGGTCGTTGACTGCATATTTCTGCATGGCAACGAAGATGAAGCCCACATTCTTCAGCACAAAATTGCCGAGCGTGAAACCTATTGCCACAAGCGTGGCGTTGCGAAGACTGGCTCCGCTCACGGCATGGGTATTGAAGAACTGGCAATAGTCAAGCTGCGACAAGGGCAGCAGTCCTATCACTCCCAATGCCAGGGCGATGACGGTGAGGAGTGAGAATGTGGTGCAGATGTATTTTCTGGCCAACGAATAGTCTTGCTTCGAGATTGCCTCGGTGAGATAGTTCCGCATTCCGTTGCCCAGACCGATGTCGAAGGTTCCTATCCAGAACAATACCGACGTCATGGTCATCCATACTCCATAGACTTCCTTGTCGAGATAGCCGATGGTAATAGGCACTATGAGGAGAGACGTTGCCAGTCCCACCATCTTCAGCACCGCCGACATCAGTATGTTTTTCTTCAGAACTATGTTCCTATCGTTTGCCATTCGCTTTTCAGTCTATCGAAGTCTTCCACTCAATAGTGGATTAAGTCATAATTGTCTATATCAGCAATACGGCCCATTGACACTTATCGTGACAGGGCCGTATCACATCGTATTTCCGTTATAATATGTTAGCCAGAGTAGCGATCATCGTGGCAATAGACGCTACCGACGTACCGATGGTCATCGTCTCGGCGATGCTCATCTTGGTGGTAGCCTTGGCTGGAACCACAATCTCACAACCAGGCATCGGCTTGGCGTTGTGGGAAACCTTTGCCACCATACCATTCATATATATAATGTAGGTCTGACCTCTCTTTGCCTTGTTGTTGAAACCACCGGCCTGGTCGATATAATAGCTTGCCTTCTTGCCCTTCACGAAACCTACGGTGTTTGGATACATCACCTCACCGTTGATCTTCACCGTTCCGGTGTACTGCGGAACAACGATGCGGTCGCCTTCGCGAAGCACGATATCGGCATCGCTGCCTGGGTTGGCAATAGCCTTGTCGAGCTCGATACCTACTGAATAGGTGTCTTCAATCTGGAATTTCTTTATACGCTCACTATTTGTGATGTCAACACTCTTGCCGGTCTTTGCTGCCTCCTCGGCGGCAACCTGCTCATACTGCTCAAGGGCCATCTTGCGGGCTGCCTCCAGACGCTTGCGCTCACTCTCGTTGATCTTTCTTACGAGTGTCGCACCGGCTGCATATCCGCGGTCGTTCACACCACCTGCTGCCTTGATGACATCGCTCAGACGGGTGTTCTTTCTCTGCAGCGTGTATGTGCCGCTGAACATCACCTCACCGTCAACAACGACATTCTGCTGCTTTGAGAAGCCCGGGCTCTTACGCACATAAACCTCGTCGAATGGCATGAGGTGGAAGCCTGGGGTACCGTCAATCACAAAACCGTCTTTCAATGCGAAACTGTATGTATAAGCGGAGATGGAGTCGTTGGTTAGCGCCTTTGGATTCATCACGCGGCGCGCCACATCGACCTTCACAGTGGAAGCGGAGTTCTTCAGACCTCCTGCCTGAAGCACGAAGTCCTCAAGTGTCTCATTGGATGCATATTTATAGATGCCAGGATAGTTCACCTCTCCGTGTATCGTTATGGTCTGTTCTTCCATCATCTCCTGTTTCGTCGGGATGAACAGCACATCGTTAGGCTGCAACGGCACATCGGCTACCTTACCGTCAATGATGCCTTCCACATCTACCGGCACCACTTCCAGAGTGCGGTCTTTCTTCATGCGGTGCATCACGGCACGTGCGGTGAACGCCTCCTCTCTGAGACCGTCGGCATGCTCCAGCAAGCTACGCACGCTGTTTATCTCGCCGCCTACCTGATACATACCCGGACGGAACACGGCACCCTTTATCTCGACCATGTTTGAATACCTGTCGAGGATTGAGTCTACGCTTACTGAGTCTTCGTCGCTCACCTGAAATGAGCTCATGTCGAACTCGTCCACATTATATACTGAATATTCCTTTCCGGTCTTTCTCACCACTCTCACTGACTTAGTGTAGGCATCGCCAGTGAAGCCTCCTGCATATTTCAGCAATGAACCGACGCTCTCGTTCTTCTTCATCTCATACCACATAGGGCGCTTCACCTTACCGGTAAGATTCACCAGACAGTCGTACGGACCTACCACAACGACGTCGTTGTCGGCAAGGCGTACATTACCCGTCAGCTTGCCGTTGAGCATATAGTCATAGATGTCCACCACGGTGACAAGGCGGTTGTTGCGATAAACCTTGATGTTACGAAGCGTACCGAGGTCGTTTGTTCCTCCTGCCATATAAAGGGCATGGAACACGGTGGCGAAAGCTGACAAGGTGTATGTGCCAGGAGCTTTCACCTCTCCCATGACGTTGACCATTATCGAACGGGTCTCACCGACGGTGAGCTTGATCTGCGAGCTGCTGTATCTCGAACCTAATGTGGAGCGCAATTTGGCGTTTGCCTGACTCACCGTGAGTCCGCTGACTTCCACCGGACCATATCCGTCTATCGTAACGTATCCGTCTGGTGACACCGTGCATTCAATAGTCTTCTGAGAAGCTCCATAGATATCAATAAACACGGCATCGCCAGGACCGAGACGGTAGTTCTGCGGTGTGGCAATGTTCATATTCGGTTCAAACGACAAGTTCTTGTTGTTGAAGATGTTGCGTCCGAACACCTTTCTCTTGGTCTTCTCCATCATGAGCTTCTCAAGAAGGGCTGCCGTATCGGGCACAAACTCGTCGAGCTCGTCGCGCATGTCATTCCATTCATCGTTGGTATCGTCAAACACATAGCTGCGTTTGTCTTTAACGCGACCGTCCTTCAAACGGTTCTGCGAGTCATACTGCGACTTCTTGTCGTCAAGATATTCATCATCCTTGCCATCGCCGTTGGCTTTCTTCTTGCCGTTCGACCTCAACCTTGTGTCGTTCTTGCTTCCGGTAGTGCTCGACACCTGTCCCAGTCCCTGGTCTTTGGCGGCACGCTCATATTTTTTTTTCACACGACGTATCTGCTCGATGTTAACGCCATTCTGCATGAGTTTCGTAACGATCTGAGACTGAGGAGTTCCGGCATTATGCTCCTTTACGATGAATTTCATAACCTGGTCATCGGTCATTGACGACTGCGCCATGATACTCATCGGAATGAGCACGGACATTAAAATTGCTATGATGAATCTTTTCATAATGAAGAATTTGTTTCTATTGGTTTTTTCTGATGTATTTTATGTTAGAACCTTTTCCCGCTCACGATGCTGATGAACGTCTTGGCAATGATGCTGGCATCAAGAGCCAGCGACCTGCGCTTCAGATAGTCGGTATCCATATGCAGACGGATCAGCATCTTTTCCATAGTATCGGTATAGCCATTATAGAGGGTGGCTTCCGACGTCAGTCCGGGCCTCATCTCATAGATGAGCACATAGCTGGGGTCGTTGGCAATAATCTTGTCGATATAAAACCGGCGCTCCGGACGGGGACCCACAAACGACATGTCGCCCTTCAACACATTCCAGAGCTGGGGCAATTCGTCGAGATGATGCTCACGCAAGAACAACTCAGTCTTTGTGGACTGCCCTATGCTGCTTTTCGCCACAAGCTGAGGCTCCTTCTCAGGCTCGCTCATGGTGCGGAACTTGTAAATGGTAAACGGCTTCCCTCTATATCCGATGCGCTCCTGCGAAAATATAGCAGGACCGTTTTTCTGTCTCTTCAACATGATGGCTATCACCAGATAGACCGGCGAGAGAATTATCATGCCGGCCAGAGAGAAGACTATGTCAAACAGGCGCTTAATGGTTAGCTGAACGCAGCCCATCGCATCATGACTGCCTTCGAAACCGCTCACCTCTTCTGTATTTTGGTTACTCACTTTGTTTATTTACTTATTCTTATTTTCTTTTAAACCGACAAACGGCTCTTTTATTGCATAATTTTTGCAAAGGTACTATATTTTATTTAAAAATTGGCGCAACATGCGGCTTATCTTTTGCAAGGAACCGACCTTGCCGTAACAAAACATCACATTTGGGAAAATTACAAGTGTCATAATCTGCATACCGGAACGGCTGTCGCCCAACTTGTGGATTAGCCATAATAATGACACAACGAGCCCTTCAGAAAAACAAATCTAAAAGATACAAAAAATGGGCACGGTGCTTGCCCAAGTGGGGAACGGTGCTTACCCAAGTGGGGCACGCTGCTTGCCCCAAGTGGGCACGTTTCGTGCCAAAAACAGTAACAAAACATTAATAGAATGAATACGCTCGTATAGCGATATACAAGACAGCTTATCTATGATGACGTGTCGATGGAATTTGATTGGTTTTCGATAGAAAAACCGATTGATGTTTCGATGAAGACCTATAGCTTTTCCTATAAAAATCCATCAATGTCCCGATGACACTTCGATGATACTTCAATGATACTTTTCTGTAAAGAATCCAGAAAAGTATCATCAAGTCAACTCGCTGGGTTAGTGGACTTTAGATTCTTTAACAAGCCCCGAAATGAGACTATAACACTTTTCTAACCCGTTAAAGTATATAATAATAAATGAACGTGTACAAAGCTGCATCGCGGATACGCTTACCGACGGAATCAATTAATGGTGGTCTACCAATTTGCCTTTGAAAGATCACAGGATATGAGATTGGGAATGCAGTCCTTGTACTCTTGCAATTTATAGTAGAACAACCACTTCTCACGTTCATGCTCTCTGTCTCTGACGCCAGGGATAGTGCCACCTCTTCCAATCGGAAACTCAGGAACAGGACCACGGCATGTAACATTCCCCGATTCATTGACGAGATTTTCAGAGAATTGCTTGCATATCTCAAGTATTTTGTACAACCTTTTACTCATATATATCAACTTAAATTAATTCCGCCAACGGGTTATCATAGACTAAAAACAGAAGAACAAATGAAAACTTGATGATTGTGACAAGAGAATAGAATCAAATTCGTTATTTTTTTATTGTGGTTGAAAATTGTAATAGATATGAAAAGTAACAAGTTGCCTTTGTGGCGTAGTTTTTTAATTGGATTGTTTATGATGGTAGCATTTTCTGTTTCTATTGTACTTATCAATATAGACAGAATCATTGACTATCACTTAGAACCAGTAACAGATGATGTCCATGAATATGTAGATAATCATTTCGGTTATAGTGCATTATCAGAAGAACAACAAATGAAGTTCGAAAAACAAAACAGAGATTTGTTAGACAAATATAGTACTTTGGGCAATAAGGATAGGGCAGCAGAAATCCTATACATGAACCAACTCTATATAAAGACCTACGGTAAAAACGCTTTCAATGAATCTATATCTTGCGATAATGGGGAGGATGCCTATATTAAAAGAAAAGCACAACTTAGGGAAAGAGCATATGTCCAATTATATTCTAAATGGGAAAAAGAACACCACAGGTATACTGAATTATCCCAAAAAAAAGATGAAGAACGCAAAAATGCCACATACATTTTATATCCTGCTATGCTCTTCTGTGGGGTGTGCATTTATTTGTTGTCTTTCAGGAAGGTAGAACGTAAAAATCGTCAAGCATATACTTTGATGGTTTATTGTGTAATATGTGAAATTTTAAGTATCATTATAGCTTCTATTCCTTTTGCTTTGGATGAAAATACGATAAATGGTTCATATGGTCTATGGGCATTGTTGTTTTTCCCATCAGTACTTATAAATCCCATTATAATGGCTTATCTCTCCAAGAGATCTATAGAAGAAAAACAAGATCATCTTCTCATCCCATTGTGGCTAACAAAGACAAATATTGTTAATTCAGAGTTAAGTAAACGGTTGTTTCTGGCATTTATTGCTTATCCCCTGTTTTATCTTGTCCCCATACCATTTGGAAGCATCTATGTTTTTATTCTTTATATAATTCCGATGTCATTCATCTTTGCAATAAACTATATAATTATATGGATTGCCAAAGGAAGGAAAATAGATAAAACATCTGAGTGTCATCAACAGAAAACAATGATATATTGTCGGTTCTGCGGCAAACTGATAGATGCAGATTCTGATTATTGTAGAT
>CAVBFA010000004.1:33044-45550 GCA_963594595.1 Oscillibacter sp.
GCTGATTGATACAAGTCTGTGGATTGTATCTTAAATCATTACAATTGCCTTTGTTCGATTCTTCAGTTATCCGTAAAGACGACAAGAAAACCATTCATTCGGTGCTATCGGATGCAAATGCATGGCAGGACATACCCACACAGCATAAATCTTTTCTTTGTTTTCTTTTTTAACCCTGTTTTGTTTTCCTATATTTGTAGTCAAATCACGACAATTCTATTAAGAATAAGTAAAATACAACATTCATATTATATGAAAATAAAAAGTTATTCGTATATCAAAAAAATTCTAGGTGAAAGTGTTTATGAAGAATTTAAGGGTTATGCAAAAGCATACATTCCCATTGCAACCATAATTCTTGTATTACTGCTTGTGCTATCACAATTTATACATTGGGAATTAGTTAATTGGTTGCTGAATCTAGCATTAGGGACATCCTTAGTATTTATTGTTTACGTACTTGGCGTGATTCTGCTTCTAGATTTTGGTATAGAGGTTGAAATGGAAGAAGATTGGGATGGCAAGCTATCTTTACCCAAGGTCATGCCACATAATTATAGGAACACTATTATTGGGGCTTACACCTTACTCATCCTTGGCATTGCCGCCATATACTTCAGCAACAAGTATAGGAAAAACTATGCTTTTGAATGCCAAACGTTCCTGGTGGATGAGAATGAGGGTATATACCATTTAAAGAATGGCAATGATGCTGAAGACAAAGAATACACCACTGAAATGAAAGGATATGAACTTAAGAAACATAATTACACCTTTTGCGAATCCTGCAAGGATTGGATTGAAGAAACGGAATCTGAATATGATATAGAAAGGCATTCTAGAAAATAATGTACAACCAGAAAACAAATATCACAAATAATTGCGTGGCTATTGTATTGGTCAAGCATATTGTTTTCTTGCAACATTAAATTCATGCTGCATATACGGTAAGATGCAATATTGTAATCAGTCGGTATTTTGACCGCATTGTGTTGTCCAACCCTGGTACTATGCTTATCAGTATGGAAGAATACTATGAAGGAGGACATAGCGTGTGCCGAAATTCTGTCATTCAAAAGATGTTTGTATTCTTGGGTATTGGTGAGAAAGGTGGCACTGGTGCAGATGTTATTGCAAAAGGATGGAAGGATAATGGTTGGAGCATACCAACAGTTGAAGAAAAGAGTAATCCAGACAGAATCGAAACTTATCTAAAAATGGAAAGAAGCATCAAGGATACTACGGAAACTTGCAAGACCACTACGAAAACTTCTACAGTTACTACGGAAACAACTACGGAAACTCCTCCTGCAACTACGGAAACCATTCTAAAAATAATCAGCAATAATCCTAAGGTAACGGCAAAAGAAATTGCATCCGTATGTGGCATAACAGAAGATGGTGTTGCTTATCATATAAAGAAATTGAAGCAACGTGGAAGGATCATTCGCATAGGAGGCTCACGCAATGGAGGCGAATGGAAGGTCGTAGAATAATTCTTTCCAGCGGATTACAGTAAAATAATAACAAAGAACATGTTACTCGAAAACAAGATAAAGGCTCTTAGAGACGAGCAGGGAGTATTGCAGCGCCAAGTGGCTGCATACTTAGAAATAGACACGCCCATGTTCAGTAAGATTGAGCGTGGGGACAGACGGGCAAAGCGTAGTCAGGTGATAATGTTAGCAGAATACTTTCATGTGGATGAAAAGGAAATGCTCACATTGTGGCTTGCTGACAAGATATTGGATGCGCTTGAGGGTGAAGAAGAATTGGGACTTGATGCCATTGAAACCGCAAAATCAAAGATGGCGGATACCTTCACTGAAGAATCGCGATAAAATATTGTCCACACATTGTCTACACATATGCAAAATATTGCTGTTTTATTTTGCGGTTTCGTGCATTTGCGCTATCTTTGCAGAAAGAAATCACTTGAAATGGAGATAATAATCAAGGATTTATGTCCACATATTGTCCACACAAAAGGGATTTCTTAGTACATAAAACGTTGTATTTCAGTAATGTACAACACTTAGGGGTTGACTGGATTTGACAGCGGGTAGGAATGGTACGTAAGCATGCGGAGCGCAGTCTGCCGGCTCCTTAATCTCGACAGTCAACAATTTATCTGGCGAAAACAACTACGCTCTCGCTGCCTAATCGAAGTACAGTAGATTACTGGCTTTATCCCGCTACCAGGTAGCAGGACGAGACATCGCTCAAAGGCCGTTGTTCCGAGGCTCTTTGGTAAAGCGGTGCGGTTAAATCGGAAATAGTTGCGTTGTGCCTCGCCAACGTAATGAGATTTTAGAGGATAAGGCTGCGGTTGGTGGCTTGGGTCTTGCCACAGCTCGAAAATGAAGTCCAAGATAAGCATGTAGAAAGCGTATGGTTTCCCTGTTTGGACGAGGGTTCGAATCCCTCCAGCTCCACTCCATTATCCACTACAAGAAGTCGCTGAGTTTCAGCGGCTTCTTTTGTTTATGCCGCCATCATATTATGAACACGTATTACACAAAAACCTTACAATGATATTTGCCCCGTTGAGAATATATTCGTATATTTGCGGCACGACTATGGACCAGTCATCATCATGACTGAATACAGGAAAGGCTACCTATCGATCAACAAGTTGCAGCCTTTTGAATCAAGAAGGAACCATAATGTTCATGTTGAAAAAGCGAAGGAATATGACTACAGCCAAAGATATCATTGAAGCCATGCGTAGCATGGAGAACGAAAAGCAACGAGAGATTCTGCAGCGGTTTTTCAAGACCGGCAAAGGGGAGTATGGAGAGGGAGACAGATTCCTCGGACTGAAAGTGCCGCAGACACGACTCGTTGTGAAAGAGGCTCGATTCAGCATGACACTAAGCGAAATAGAAAAGTTGCTCTATTCCGAGTGGCATGAGGTTAGACTCTGCGGATTCCTTCTGCTCGTTGAAGAGATGAAGGCGGCATTACCGAAAAGGAAAGGCACAGGACAACCTGACCGCAGGAAAGAGATTGCCGATTTCTATCTGCTCCACGCCAGACAAGCCAACAATTGGGACCTTGTGGACCTATCTTGCAGTTATATCATCGGCACGTTTCTCCTCCATCCCCTACCCGACGGCACGATGCCGGAGCGCAACATTCTCGACACGCTGTCGGCAAGTCCAGACCTGTGGGAACAGCGTATATCCATCGTCTCTACCGCAGCTCTGATAAAGGAAGGACAGTTTGGCGACACCTTGCGCATTGCGAAAACCCTGCTCCACCATCCACACGACCTCATACACAAAGCAACGGGATGGATGTTGCGAGAAGTGGGGAAAAAGAATATAGAAGCGCTGCGTGGATTTCTGTATGAGCACCACAATACGATGCCTCGCACCACTCTCCGATATGCCATAGAAAAGATGGAACCAGAAGAGAGAAGAATGTGGATGACCAATGCGCCACATTCAAAAAACGACAAATTCTTTTCATAAAAGAGCAAAGGTAATTGCAGATTTAATAAAAAGCATTATCTTTGCAAATAAACTTCTTTAAATGTCTCATTATGGCAAAATTCATCAACCCTTTTACAGACATAGGATTCAAAAGGATTTTCGGACAAGAGATATCCAAGCCGCTGATTATTGATTTTCTCAACAGTCTGCTGCTCGGCGAAGAACGCATAACAAACATTACATTCCTCGACAAAGAACAACCAGCCCTCTTCGAAGACGACCGTTCGCTTATATACGACATATACTGCCAAACGGAAAAAGGAGAAAACATCATCGTGGAAATGCAAAACAAGTCACAGCCTTATTTCAAGAACCGGAGCATCTATTATGTATGTGAAGCCATAGCAAGACAAGGAGAAAGGGGAACAGACTGGAAATACAACATCGATGCGGTGTATCTTGTAGCCTTTCTGAATTTTTGTCCGATGGACTTTGACAAGAAGTTCCGGTCGGATATAGGATTGGCAGACAAGGAAAACAACAAGCTATTCTCAGATAAGATGAGGATGACTTTCATGCAGCTTCCTTTATTCACCAAGGAAGCCGACGAGTGTGATACAGACTTTGACAAATGGATTTATGTACTGAAGAATATGGAGACATTGACAAGATTACCTTGGGCAGCCAAAAGTTCGGTTTTCAAGAGACTGGAACAGATTGCTGACGTCGCCTCACTTTCGAGACAGGAGCGAATGAAATATGATGTTGGTCTCAGAAAATATCGTGACACATTATCCGTTCTTGAAGGTGCCAAACAAGACGGATTGGCAGAAGGACGTGCGGAAGGACGTGCGGAAGGACGTGCAGAAGGACGTGCAGAAGGTATAGAGAATGAAAAGATCGAAACAGTAAAGCGACTGAAGGCCATAGGAGCAGATATAAACATGATTACCGTCGCTACTGGATTGTCTGCAGAAGAGGCAACAAGAATATTATCCACCTTATAGAAAGAAAAACAATAATAATATAAACATGAAAAAAGTTACAGACACCATTTATTATATCGGTTGCGATGACGCTGACATCCGGCTCTTCGAGTCGCAGTATAACGTACCGGAGGGCATGTGCTACAACTCTTTCCTCATTATGGATGAGAAAGTGGCAATCATGGACACCTCAGACAAGCGCACCATGGAGGAATGGAAAAAGAACCTGACAGAAGGTCTCGACGGTCGCAAACCAGACTATCTCGTAGTGCAGCATCTCGAACCAGACCATGCTAGCGGCATAGCTGAGGTGAAGGCGATGTTTCCTGAAATAAAGATTGTATGCTCAGCAAAAGCAAAGACCATGATTCCGCTTTTCTTTCCGGAACTGAATGTGGACGACTGCGTAATCGCCGTTAAAGAAGGCGACACTCTTGAACTGGGCGAACACACATTGCATTTCGTTATGGCACCGATGGTACACTGGCCTGAAGTGATGGTGACATATGATGCTCTCGACAAGGTATTGTTCGCTGCCGACGGATTCGGCAAATTCGGTGTCATGGATGCCGACCCGGACGACTGGGCCTGTGAGGCACGCCGCTACTACTTCAATATCTGCGGCAAATACGGAGGTCCAGTTTCCACACTGCTCAAGAAAGCATCGCAGCTCGACATCAATATGATACTGCCACTGCACGGACCATTGCTCAGCGGTGAGAAGATGCAGGAAGCACTGCGTCTCTACACCATATGGAGCAGCTATGGAGTGGAAGCAGAAGGTGTTCTTATCGCTCACGCCTCAATACACGGATGCACAAAAGCGGCAGCTGAGAAACTCGCCGACACGCTGCGGGCTAAGGGCTGCAAGAAAGTGGCTGTCACCGATCTCTGCCGCGACGACCTTGCTGAAGCCATTGAGGATGCATTCAAATATGGCAAGGTGATACTCGCAGCATCAAGCTACGACGCCGGACTCTTCCCTCCGATGTTCGACTTCCTGCATCATCTCAAGATCAAGGCTTGGCAGAAGCGCGAGGTTGCCATAATCGAGAACGGCAGCTGGGCACCTAGTGCTGGCAGAGTGATGAAGCATATGCTTGAAGAGATGAAAGACATCACTATAAAGGGCGACCTTGTAACGTTGCGCGGTGTGATGAAAGAGAGTGACATCCCTGCCCTCGAAACTCTTGCAGATGCAATCCTTGCATAAAAAGTTCATACACTTCTATAGTGGAACTGAATAACAAACGACAATGAGTCGGAGTGATGATGGAACCCAAATGACCATCGTCACTCCGACTTATCTTTTTAGAAAAGAAAAACAAAACAAGCCTTCACAAAGCAACGTTCTTATGCTATCTCATGTTTCTGAACATGCGTCAAGACGACACCGTATGATTGACAAAGTGTATCCACAAAGAACCAATTCAGCCGATAAATTCTTGGTCAGTAATAGAAAATAAAGTATCTTTGCGCCCTTGTAGTGACATAATGTTGGTATTTGACAATCCCGGAAAGACGGGAATCTGGCAAGATCAACATGGCCATACGTAACAGGAATACCAAGAAAGAAAAAACAAGATAACATAAGATATGAGAAAACTTACTTTGGCAGCCGCCCTTATGATGGCGGCAACGACGTTTGCTCAAGAAACGAAACAAACGCCATGGTTCAGCAACATCAAACTGTCGGGCTACGGTCTTGTGGAATACCAATACTCCGGCCAACAGAACAACAAGTCGAACACCTTCGACCTGCGCCTGGTGAGAGTGTCGCTTGACGGGCGGCTTAAAGGTGACTTCTACTGGAAGGCCCAGATGCAGATAAATGGCAACACGACGAACAACGGCACATCGCCACGCCTCGTTGACCTCTTTGCAGAATGGCAGAAATATCCATTCTTGAGAGTAAAGGCAGGACAGTTCAAATTGCCGTTCACCTTTGAGAACCCCATGCACCCTATCGACCAGGGTTTCATGAGCTACAGCCAGAACGTGAGCTGCCTGTCGGGATTCTCCGACCGCTCAGGACAGCAG
The DNA here is from genome assembly GCA_963594595.1 of Oscillibacter sp. GTDB lineage: Bacteria > Bacteroidota > Bacteroidia > Bacteroidales > Bacteroidaceae > Prevotella. The sequence continues at coordinate 39,508 of CAVBFA010000004.1, forward strand.
TCGAGCAACGGCCGCGACATCGGTATACAGTTGCAGGGTGACTTTCTGAATGTCGGCACCGGCAGACCACTGTTTCACTATCAGGCAGGAGTGTTCAACGGTCAGGGAATAAACCGCAAGGACGTTGACCAGCAGAAGACAGTGGCTGGCGGTGTGTGGGTGATGCCTGTAGAGGGAATGCGCATAGGAGTTTTCGGTCTGGAGGGTTCTTATGCCCGCAAATGGAGCTATACCGACGAGGCGGGACAGAAACACAGCGTGACTAAAAGCCTGCCGCAACACCGGTATGCCGTGAGTGCGGAATACGTGACAAAGAGCGACTGGACTTTCCGTTCTGAATATATCCACAGCACGGGTGAAGGTTTCAAGACTTCCGACAACGAGAAGAACGCAGACCTTACGCTCAACGGCTATGGCAGCAAGGCCGACGGTCTGTATGCCCTCGCCATCGCTCCTATCAAGAAGAAGAAAGCCCACGTGAAGGCTCGCTACAACATGTATCGCCGCAACGGCGAATGGGACAAGTCGAAGACCATGTATGAAATCGGCGCCGACTACAAGTTCTCTAAGAACATTGGAGTCACCGCCGAATATGTTTTCGTAAACGACCGCACACTGAACAAGCACAACTATAATATGGCTGACGTTCAGCTGCAGTTCAGATTCTGATAAAATGACTTACCAAGCTGACAAGCGAACAAGGATATTCCCAGAATGCCATACTTCTATCAAAGGAAAGGAGATATCATTGTCTGCCTGTCTACTTGTCTACTCGTCAACTAATTGAAAATCTTGTCTTTTGCCGTCACCTGTGTGGGCACTCCTGCCTTTCCGCCCAGATGACAACCCGCGAATATAACGCCCTCCGTATTATCCATGCTGAGGGCGTTTTTCACTTCCTTTATATCCACATTCCGAAACACGACATCCGATATCGGTTTTGCCTCTGTACCCTGCAATATAATGCCGCCAATGCGAGCCTTGTTGCATCGGAGTCCGTCCACGAAGATGTTTCTGACGACAGAGAAGTGGTCATCGTCCATTCCCTCACCGGCATACATGCTCGTGACATAGAAAAGGTCTTCCACCTCACCGAATTCACAGTTCCTGACATAAAGTCCTTCCACAAATCCGCCGCGGTTGGGATTCGTCTTCACGAAGATGCCGCGTTTGCAATATCCGGCATAGGTGCAGTCTTCCACAAATACGTTTCTCACTCCTGCCGACATCTCGCTGCCTATCACCACAGCATGCAATCCCTTGAAACGGCAGCGCCGGATAATAATGTTCTCTGACGGAGAAGCCGCCGCCCATCCGTCATTGTCGCGTCCGCTCTTTATCGCCACATTGTCATCGCCATTATTGAACGAGACATCTTCGACAAGGATATTTCGCGACATCTCCGGGTCTATACCGTCATTGTTCACCAGCTTGGCATCATAGCGCAGTGATCGGCAGATGATGTTCTCACTCTTGAGCAGATGAATACACCAGAACGGAGAATTGGTGACAAAGAAGTCGGCAAGCGTAATGTTGGTACATCCGAAAAACTGTATCAGCTGCGGACGCAGCCACGATCCTTCACCGAAGTTGCGTTCTGCGACTGGAGTCTCCTCATGGTTCATATTCCGCGACAGTTGCTGCGCTGGTTTCTGTTTTTTGCGCCATGTGGCAAAGGTGGTTGAAGCATTGCCATCAATTGTTCCCTTGCCGATAATGGATATGTCATGCAGACCAAAGCCATATATGAACGGAGAGTAGTTCTGAAGGAACGTCCCCTCCCAACTGGTCTTCACCATAGGAAGATAGAACTGCGGATCTGGCGAAAAACGCAATATGGCACCTTCGGAGAGTTCCAGACAGGTATTGCTCTCAAAATGTATCGGCCCCTGCAAGTAGTATGTTCCTGCAGGCACCACAATGTGCAGTCCGCCTTTCTTCTTAGACTGCGCCATAGCCTTTTTGAATGCCGGCAGACAGTCTTTCTTCCCGTCGCCCTTAGCGCCGTATTTCAAGATGCTCACTTTCTTCTTTGGCATCTGTGCACCTGTAATGACGGAGAGGATGGAATCCCTTTTCGCCGTGTCGTAACCACTGGCTGACACTGTCATACTGAACAACAGAAGCAGCATTACTGATAATATTTTTCTCATTGATCAAACGTTATTGGTTCCTATCGGTTTCATTTCAATACCGGCTTCTCGGCCTTGTCGCCTTTGATGTTGTATCTCAGCGAATCGCCTGGCACGTAGAATGTAACGTTGTCGAACGTTATGCCACGGCTGTTGTCGATATTGATGTTGTTGTCGGTAGCCTGTATGGTGATGTTTCTCAGCGTCAACGAACCGACATCGTTGAGCGTCTTGAAGATGCGGTTGGTCCTCACCACACCATTCTCCAGCAGCACTCCCGTTGTGGGCACTTCGGGTATGGTGTTCATACTCATCATGCGGTCGGCAGACTCGATGATGAAATTTCTTATCGTGATGTCTTTCACCACTGGAGTGAGCGCTGTAACGGCAAGAGGCGGATTGCGTTGGGCCAATTCTCCCATATACATCCGCGAACCGAGGAGGTCCCATGTGAATGCTTCTGCCACGTCGATGAGTCGCACATTGTCGTAGGCGATATCCCATATTCCACCGCCTCGATTGCGTCGTGTCTTGAATCTGAAGCCTGTGCGTGTGCCGTTGAACACACAATGATGCAGATACACATTCTTTATTCCTGCCGCCGTCTCGCTGCCACAGGTTATGCCGCCATGTCCCTTCTCGGCAAGACAATATCTGATGACGACGTTCTCGGTAGGTCTGCCCACTCTCAAGCCGTCTTCTGCCCTTCCGCTCTTAAGCGTGAAGCAGTCGTCGCCGCAACTGAGAGTGGAATACTCTATCAGCACGTTCTTACACGACGAGATATCGATGCCGTCGCCACTTGGCACTCCAACGGAATTCACAGTGACACCGCGTATTATGACATTATCACAATATATGGGATTGATGTTCCACAACACGCTGCGCTCAAAGGTGACTCCCTCTACGAGCACATTCTTGCAATTGATTGGCGCAAACGACTTCGGACGGTAAAAGGTGCGGCCGTCGAGTCCGTCGCAGAGTCTCTCTGCCACAGGCAGCCGATAGTCCACATCTTTCTCCACCACACTGTTGCCATTGCGCAGAGTCCTCATCTCCACGTCCATCGGCGGACCGGAAACCACGCCACGCCCTGTCAGAGCGATGTTCTTCGCTCCGTTGGCATAGATGAAAGCTCCTGCTCCCATAACTTCTATACCCTCATGACGAGTGAATACTGCCGGCTGATAATCGGCTATCGAGGCAGAAAACTCCAGACGAGCACCTTCGGCAAGATAAAGCTCCACGTTGCTCTGCAGCTCTACCCTACCTGTCAGCCATCTGCCTTCAGGCACGATGAGTCGTCCGCCGCCCATTGCCGACAGTTCAGCAATCTTGGCATTCAAAGCCTTGGTCACCTTGCCTGCTGAATCCTTGTCGCCAGCGCTGATTGTCAGATGGTTTGACTTGAACACCGGCCGTTTTACCTGTTTCATCTTGAACGGCAGCTTGCCCAGCGAAGCGATGTCCGCCGGCATTGCCTTGGCGCCCACCTGACTCAACCTCACTATATCGCCGTTTTCCATCAAGTCTGAAATGGCGACAGCAGATGCGTCTGCCTGTCCGGAACCAACTTTCGTTTCATTGTCTCTGACGCCCGACGCAAAAGCTGCATCGAGAGAGACGGCAAAAAGTATAGCCGGCAATAATGGTTTCATATCCATAATGTTTCTGAAAATGGCGTTATTCTGTAAATTACAGTACCAATACACCCAGAGGTGCATATATTTTCGACGTTCTGTCATTGGATTTGTAACGCAAAGTACAGAAAAAAGACATTACTTATACAATATTAACCGAATTTCAGTGTTATAATACTAAAAATTGACGCTCTCAATAGTGTGGCTTTCGCTGCCGGCTAAGCGCGTCACAGGATAAATACAGACTTGAATATAACAATGAACACAATATCATTACTGCTAATCGGCACATTTATCATAAGCATGCTCACGGGTTTCTGCTTCATACCATTCATTCTGAACTTCTGCAGAAGGAACAAGCTCTACGACATTCCCGACGAACGCAAGGTCCACCATGCGGCAATCCCCCGGCTCGGCGGAATTTCCTTCCTGCCAAGCATGCTGCTGGCTGCAATCATAATGCTGCTCACCTACGAGAACATCACGGGCGACCAGAAAATCGTGATAAACCAATGGACGGCAAGCTGCATGATAAGCCTGCTGATAATATATGCCGTGGGCATAGTTGACGATATCGTGGGAGTACAGGCCAAGATAAAGTTCATGTTCCAGATCATAGCAGCCAGTCTGCTGCCAATCTCAGGTCTATATATCAACAATCTATACGGATTCTGCGGTATCTACGAGATACCGTTCGCTGTGGGATTTCCTCTCACAGTGCTCTGCATAGCATTCATCGACAATGCCATGAACCTCATCGACGGCATCGACGGACTGGCTGCAGGGCTCGCCTTCATTGCATTGGGAGGATTCCTGTATGGTTTCTATTGCATAGAACTGTATATCTACTGCATTCTCATCGCCGGACTGATGGGAATCCTGTTGGCTTACATGTACTACAACATCTTCGGCAATCCGGAAAAGGGACTGAAGATCTTCATGGGCGATTCGGGAAGCCTCACCATCGGCTTCATGCTCAGCTTCTTCACCATCAAATTTGCAATGAGCCGTCCCGACCTCATTCCATGCGGCAAATACGACATCACGCTGTTCTGCAGCGATATGCCATACGAGAAAGTGTGTCTCGCCTTTGCATACAGTCTGATGATAGTGCCCACCTTCGACGTGTTCCGCGTGATAATCGTAAGAATGAAACACCACACGCCGATTTTCAATCCAGACAAGAGACACATACACCACAAGTTCCTTGCCATCGGCCTGAACCAGCATCAGACCCTCGTTTCGATAATCTCACTGCAACTGGCATACATCATCATCAATCTGGCAATGATTCCATACGTATGCATCTCGCTGATCGTACTTATCGACATTATCCTCTTCATCGCCATAAATATGGTGATGACAAGAATCATAAACAAGAAGCAGGCTACAAAGAACTGACCTGCATTCATTTCGTTTATTCTTCACCGTCACTTGCCTTGTCGCTTTTCGACAGCATGCGACGGTATTGATGTATCTTGAACGCACTGATACACTCTGACACACCATAAAACAGCAGACACCATCCGATGATGAGCAACGGCAGTCCTGCCGACTCCATCGGCTTCACCATAACGAATATACCTGTGAGCAATATCAGCGAAGGGCATACCCAATACCACAACGGCAGACGCGCGAACTTGCGGGCCTGGATAAGCACAAGAAACTGATTGAGGGCTCCGAGCAGCAATATGCCGCTGAGCACATACATCAGCGATGTGACGAAAGCTCCCGGCATAAGCGCCAATATGAAACCGAGTATCACGCTGCCCAATCCAACGATAGGGAATGCCGGTCTGCCGCCGACGAGAAGTCTGCCGTTGGAATCGTAAACCTCATTGTCGGCGCTGTGCATACGGGCATTGAAATACACAACGCATGATATGACGCCGGAGATGAGGAAAAGCACACCGATGGCTATCGTAATGCCTTTCACCGTACTGTCCGGATTCTTGATTAGCATTCCGCCAACAACAATGGCACAGATGGCACGGAACACTGAACTCTGCAAAATCTTCATAATTGTTTCCTTTCTTCTTATTATTGTTTCCAAACGCAAAGTTAGCGATTTTATTCCATTAAGCCTAATCTTTTTCATTTGACAAGTGAGTAAATACACCATATACTCATTATACTCATCTTCGGTTATCGTTTTATATTATGAGATGAATAAACTTGCTCCTTACATTTGGCAAGTTTCCAACCATGTTTCCTGACCTTGATTTTTCCCCCACAGCGTGGGGAACATAACCCCCTAATGTGGGGTTTCAT
>CAVBFA010000005.1:0-2255 GCA_963594595.1 Oscillibacter sp.
GTTATACTTGCTGGTATTTTGTATTTGAGCATCTGCTCAATTGCGAGGTCACGGTGTTGATTAATGTATGTCTGATAACGTTGATTCCATTTCATTTGCGCTGACAATTGCAGCACGTTCAGTATGAAAATCAATATGATGATAAGTTTCTTGTTCATGTCGCATTATTATTTATTCTACAAAAATAAAAATAATATAGTTAATTACAAAATGAACTAGTGTTTTTTTATACTTTACGATAAATATGTATCTTTGCAAAAAATAACAGTATCCTTGTACCGTCACCGATTTTCCCGGTCACGCTGTGCTTGGTTTGCAATATTAAACAATTTAATATCAATATGGAATCAGGAATTAAATTTACATTAGAAAAAGTAGTTACCAATGAAATGACAGCTCGTAATATGGCTAGTGGTACATTGGATGTTTTTGCAACTCCATCAATGATAGCACTCATTGAAGAGACCGCATGGAAAAGTGTCGCCCAAGAACTTGAAGAAGGAATGGGCACTGTTGGAATAAGCCTAAACGTAGAGCATGTAGCTCCTACTCCTGTGGGAATGAAAGTAAGATGCGAAACGGAATTGGTGAAAGTAGATGGCAGAAAACTGGATTTCAAAGTTGAGGTTTACGACGAGTGTGATTTGATCGGTAAGGGAACACACAGTCGTTTCATTGTAAAGAACGATAAGTTTCAGGTAAAAGCAAACGGCAAGCTTGGAAAAGCTTGATTTCTTATCATACACTAAACGAATGATTTCACACATCAAGGCCAAATTGTTATTCCTCCTTGCAAACCATTAAAGTTGCAACTTTAAGAAATTCATACCAATTTGGCCTTGATATTTTTCATTTAACATCCAAGAATCCTACCATTGATTACACTCATCAAGGAATAAATGTATAACAGAAAGAATAGTAGAGCTGATTTGAAAAGACATACAGCAAAATAAGGGGTGAGAATATTCTCGTTCCATCAATCATGCATTCCACTGCATTCACCAATGTTGTTATGCGTCGTGTTATAAAGCCTGTAGTCAAAGAAGTGACAAATATGGTAAAGATAACAACTGCAACCAGGCTGTTGCTGAAACAACTAGGAATCAGATTACCTGTGGAACTCAATAAAATGGCCTGCGGTAAGGTTGTGAGCAACAACATCACTGACAATATTAATAAGACTTCTACTACAAACACTAAAAAGGCCATTCGTTCTCTGAAGGTACAAGCTTTGAGAATCAATGATTTTCGCATCAATGCAGAAAGTCCACTCTTCATGAATACTCCATATGCAATACTAGAAAGAATCATCCATACAAGGATATCCCTGTTGAGATTGCTTGTGAAACTTCCGAAAAACCACCTGATGCCCTCACCATTGAGCATTGATTTTATATTGGAATACGGAAATGCAGAACTTAGGATCCATGAAAGCAATATCAATGCAATTTCCCCGACAGCCATTATACATAGGCAATAGGCTGTAATCTTGATTCTTCTGGATTTGTTATTCCTCATCTGGATGCAAATTGTCTATATCTATAATTCTCAGTTCCAAGGCACGAACAACTAGACGAGTTGCGTTTACCCCAAGTCCTCCGTTACCTTTTGGAAACAGTTTCTGTACGAGTTCATTCTGCCTTTTCTCCAAACTCTTCACACCAAACGGAATTCCACGTAAGTTCGTTATCTGCTCTTTGGTGTAGCCTAAAGCAAGATGTCTGAGGAAGCGTTCATCATATTCGTCAATTTCATAATTGACCAGAGCCTCCTGCCGCATTATGGCAGACTTGACGTCATGCTTGAAATGCTGTAGTATTTTCTCCATGATAGGCTGATTGAACACATTCTTCTTGCCTGACATTACACTTTCTATATCTGCACGCGTCAACATCTCACCAGTCTTCAAGATAATTCCGTTGCAACCAGCATCCATAACATCAAGCCAAAGTTTTTCGTTAAGTATTTCACCAGTAAAAATTAGGACTTTCGTTTCCGGGTATCTGGTTTTAGTTTCACGGCATATCTCAACACCTATTGTTGTTGAACCGCCCAAGCCTAAATCCAATAGCACCAAATCAGGCACATTATCTTTCATTATCCGCCAATATTCCACTTCGTTCTCTGCAGTTCCAACAATCTTGGCTTCAGGCACATCCGATTTTAATATACCTTCTGTACCTTTTAATTCCAGAGGTACATCTTCTACTATAATTACTTTGAATTCCATCATATCTTTCATTGGATTATTATCT
>CAVBFA010000005.1:2265-6553 GCA_963594595.1 Oscillibacter sp.
TTCTGTTTCTGTAGGTTTATAACGCGTGGAAGTGTTATTGTAATATCAATGTAGCCATTACATTCAATCGCTGAAATGCCACACCCACACAAATTGGTGACATTGCTTATCTCACGCAATATTTGTCTGATGATTAGAAATGGTATATTTGCATGATTGGGAACGAAAAGGTTCTCCACTCCACTTGGTCTCTGCCCTCTCGGAACAGATGTGTATAATTTAATATATGGTCCGCTTTCTGCTTTATATCTATATGAAGGTTGCACCCCGTTATTCATTCTTCTTATTATTAGAAACATATAAGAAAGAAGTTCTTTGTCTCCAATAGTTTTCAAGTCACATCCTTTAAGATATTCCGACATGATGATTTGACAACAGGCGAACCTATAGGAACCAACTTGCATCTCAACTTGTGTGCAAAGAATTCCATACAATTCCTTATAATAATTCACTAATGCAGACAATTCATTCACATCAGTATTTGCGTTTGCCAGGACGTCTGGCAAAGTTGTGTTAGCTATGCGTTTTTTTGTGTTGGGGCTTTCCAGATAATTGTATATCCGCGACGGATAATACATGGTCTCATGCTTGATCGTGCTCAAACAATTATCCAATATGTTATTACATACATAAAGTCTGTCTATTTCATAATTCAATTTGCCAAGAGTGTCTTCTAGTATTTGAAGATTGTCTTTCAAATTATTCTCTTGTTCAACTGCGCTATAATATTCAGACAGAATTTTTGTAAATTCATCTTTTATGGACTTGTCGGTTATACCATCGCTTATTCCAAGCAAGATAGACAATTTGTCTTTCAGCTCTTTGTCGCAGTCAACAATACTTTCTAGACATTTCTTCAATTCATTTATAGAACTGATTTTCATAGCATGCCTGTAATACAACGTATAAGCTGCCATGAATAGCGCTATTAGAAGTATTACAAGAAGTACAATAGCTATGTTTTTATTCGTTTCTGATTGCTGCATGATTCTACAATACTCTCCAAGAGATTTGTCTGAATAAACTTCTTTGAAAAGTTTTGTATATATCGAATTATTGTATTCATATAAACTCCATTCGTGAATGGCAAGTGCAGCGATAGCACTTTCATTCCTTATGTCAAGTATTATCTTATAGTTTGTACGGATACCCTTCCTAAACCATTTCAGCTCAGGAGAATTAGTAGTGCTCGCACCGATTCTGTGCATAAACTCATGTCCATTCTTGTAAGTACTGGCATAATGTCTGTTCAGCCATATTATGGCAGAATCGGTAAACTCTAAAGTTTTCGAATAAGAAGCGCTGACATTTGAATAATAGGCAGAATCAGCGTATGTGGCCGCCATCTTAATGCAATAGTCAAAATCACTGTTTTTATGTTTGAACTTATTACTTGAACCGTTTGCCATTCCTAATGCAGGCATCATGAGCAGACATAACGCTGTGACTATTCCTTTAGGCAATTTGAAGAAGAAGTGGCTGCCCTTTCCTACTTCGCTTTCTGCAGACAATTCACAAACATTGAATATCTTGCTTGATTTGCGGTATTTGTTAAGGATGCCTTTACAGTTCATGAGTCCGAAGCCATGCCCGTTACTTACCTTTCTGTTGAACACGCAAGACAATTCTTCACGAGTCATTCCCTTTCCATTGTCTTCAATGGAAATCTCAACATAATTGTCTTTCTCTTCAGCAAAAATTCTCACTACGCCACCAGGACGGGTGAATTTTCTAGCATTGTCGGCTATTGTGTTTATCATGAATAAGGTCAACACCTTATCTGCTTTCACGCAGACACTTGTCTGTTCAACAACGAGAGAAATGCCTTGCAATTCAAATACGGTTTTACTTTTGTTAACGATGTCGAATAGATCCTGAAGTTTGAAACTGACTATTTTTAGATATATCTCGCCCTGCTCTAACTTTATCCAATCCGTAAGAGTGCAATTGTATTTCTCAATTGTCTGTGAGAGTTCGGATATGTATATGATTCTTTCTTCTCTGTTTTGCGGTCTTTCTTTTCTTTTCATCAGTTTGTCCACCTCGTTTGCCATACGGTCAATGAGGGGCATAACACTGTTTACAAGAAATACTTTCGATCTGTTTTCTATATTCCTTCTTTTGTTGTTCTCAAGATGTAGTTTGGCTATTGACATATTATCTTCAGTCACTTCAATTTCATCTTCTAATTTCCTTATTAATAGACGGTTATCACTCTTTGACTTAATCAATAGTTTGTCAAAGAATTCATACGGCGTACTATCAGCCGAGCGATGTTGAAGTAATTTATAAATCAAAAGAGAAAGGCATATAATCAACACGATGACAACAAGAATCATTATATTCATCGTTCTTGATGTCTGCTCTAGCATAGAGGCTCTCGCGTCTAGCTCCATGTCCTGCCTTGTTTTGTCCTGAAGGTCTAGGTAAAGATTTCTGTTAACGTCACTGTTGTATTTATCATCCATTGAAGAATACACAATGCTCAACTGCTCATAAATGCTAGCCACAAGATCTGGAGCTTGTCTTATTTTCTTGTCTGCCAATGATTTCTTCAGACAAATCAATGCGCTTTCATCATCTCCTATTTCCCTGTAGCATGCAGCAAGAGTTCTCAAAGAGCCTGCAATCTGATATTCATCTCCATAATCCTGAAACATCTCCATTGACTTCTGTGCAAGATATCCTGCTAGCAGAGAGTCTGGCATATTGTCACTATTAAGGAAACCTATAGAAACTCTGTTGTTATCAAGGATTATAGCTCGGTCTGACAATGATGTGAGGTGCTCGCTTACTGCCTGCATAGAGTTCGCCTCCCAATAAACAAATCCGCTTTTTTTTGATAGCAGATAGCATTCAACAAGCATTTCATATTCAATCTGTTTTGTCTCTGCCCTGTTCTTACGGTGTATTAATCCACCACTACCATATTGATATAGCATATTTAGATACTGACTAGTATCCTTTTGCATCAGTCCTTCTATATCAATCGATTTCAATTCCGCTAGAGACTGTTCAAACATTCCTACATAATAATAGTATGTAGATGCTACCAATGCATACTCTGTTTCAGCGTATATCAACCTTTTCTCATCTTTTGGCAATAGGTTGTCACGCTCTTCACTGATTCTCTTCAATCGCTGCAGAGCACGTTCTTTATAGTCATAGAACTCTTTGTTCTGGGCTTTCCTCTGGCAAAGCCTCATATACTGAACATCAGCGATAAGAAGTTCTATTTGATTGTTCGTCAGTTCAAGGACACTATCAAGTTGACCAGCAGCGCGAGCATAATCCATTTTTGCTATGCTTACAAAAGCCATATTATTCAGGGCCTCCGCTTTGCCCGAAGAATAATTTTCTGAGGCTTCAAATGCTTTCCTTGCATAGCAATAAGTTGAATCCAAATTTTTATAATGGAAAGCATATGATGTTTCGTTCAGCCTGTCTGCATACTCGTGGCGAGAGTCAGTACATGCCAAACAAAGATAAAGGCTCCATAGGCAGATAACGCCTATGAAGCCCTTGTATGTTATAATATTATCCGCGAGCCTTAGCAATGTATCCGAGAGCTTCTGCACATTTGTCTGAAATAGCTTTCCAATTCTTGGCAGCTACAACATCCTTAGGGAACAACTTAGATCCCATTCCTACGCAATAAACGCCGGCCTTAATCCAGGAAGTTAGATTTTCCTCATCAGGAGAAACTCCACCTGTTACCATGAGTTTTGACCATGGCATTGGCGCTTTCAATCCCTTAACCAGTTTTGGGCCTAAAACATCGCCAGGGAAAATCTTGCACAAATCACATCCGACTTCCTGAGCTGCGCCTACCTCAGACACGCTTCCGCATCCAGGAGTGTAAGGAACGAGGCGGCGGTTGCATACCTTAGCCACTTCAGGGTTAAACAATGGGCCAACTACGAAGCATGCTCCAAGTTGAATATAGAGAGCTGCTGTTGCAGGGTCTACTACCGAACCAACGCCGAGGGCCATCTCTGGACATTCCACTGCAGCGAACTTCACCACTTCTTCGAATACCTCATGAGCGAAATCACCACGGTTAGTAAACTCAAAAGCACGAACGCCACCCTCATAGCAAGCCTTGACTACTTGCTTTGCCACTTCAGCGTCTTTATCATAAAACACAGGCACCATACCTGTCTGGCCAATCTTGTTCAAGACCGCCAATTTGTCAAATTTTGCCATATTTATGTTGTTGCTACTATTTTAAAATTATAAATGAATACTGCCGATATTGACAGATAGTTATATACGGATTTCCAACAGG
>CAVBFA010000005.1:6563-12322 GCA_963594595.1 Oscillibacter sp.
GTCCAACGTCTGATGTTTTCCTTGTTTCCCGTTTTTTATCGCTGTACACGACCGGAAGCATCACCACCGGCAAGATTCTCCACCTCTTCTTTGCTCATGAGGTTGAAGTCACCTGGAATTGTATGCTTCAAAGCAGAAGCTGCCACTGCGAACTCGAGAGCTTTCCCCTGATCCTCAGGCCATGTCAGCAAACCATGTATAAGTCCGCCTGCGAAGCTGTCGCCACCACCAACACGGTCAATGATTGGCATGATATCGTAGTGCTTGCTCTGATAGAAATCCTTTCCGTTGTAGATAAGGGCTTTCCATCCGTTGTGAGTTGCAGAGTAAGACTCGCGAAGGGTTGAAACCACAAACTTGAATCCGAATTCCTTCATCATTCCCTGGAAGATTCCGTAATATCCCTCAGCGTCTGTCTTTCCGCCCTCTACGTCAGCGTCTGGCTTAAATCCGAGGCAGAGTTGTGCGTCCTCCTCGTTACCGATACAAACGTCAACATACTGCATCAAAGGTTTCATGATGCTCTGAGCTTTCTCTGAAGTCCAAAGCTTCTTGCGGAAGTTCAAGTCGCAACTTACTGTCACACCGTGACGCTTCGCTGCCTCACATGCGAGTTTTGTCAACTCTGCAGCTTTGTCGCTTATTGCTGGAGTTATGCCGCTCCAATGGAACCACTGTGCTCCCTCCATGATTGAATCAAAGTCAAAATCCTTGGCGTCGGCCTCTGCTATAGAGCTGCCGGCACGGTCGTAAACAACCTTTGATGGACGCATAGAAGCACCTGTCTCAAGGAAATAGATACCAAGACGGTTACCTCCACGTGCTATGAAATCTGTATGTACACCATATCGGCGAAGAGCGTTTACCGCACACTGGCCGATCTCGTGTGTTGGAACTTTAGTTACAAAGTAAGCCTCATGTCCATAGTTTGCCGCACTTACAGCAACGTTAGCCTCGCCACCGCCATATACGACATCGAATGAATCACTCTGGATAAATCTCTTCTGTCCAGGAGAAGAAAGGCGAAGCATGATCTCGCCCATTGTTACTACTTTAGCCATTTGTTTTTGATAAATTAATTATTTAAGAATGTTTTTGCCTAATTTTTCGTTTACAAAATTACAGTTTTATACCCATCCACACAAATAATTATTGAAAAAATTGCGATTTTGTCAAAAATGGGCTTTAAAAATAAGGTGTATTTAATTTATTCTTATTATTTTTGCAAATGAACAACCAAAAAAGTAGTTGACTAAGACCTCATTTATAATGACAGAAAAGGTTAGGATAAAAGACATAGCTGAGAAATCTGGCGTATCGGTCGGAACTGTTGACCGAGTGCTTCACAACCGTCCAAACGTATCGAAAAAAGCACGTGAGAAAGTAGAGAAAGTGCTAAAAGAAATAAACTACCAGCCAAACATGTATGCAAGCGCTCTTGCATACAACAAGTCATATCGGTTTTACTGTATTATCCCCCAACATGACTCAGAAGCATATTGGGAGGAAATTGAAGACGGAACAGCAAAAGCATGTGAAACGAGAAGGGATTTCCATATAAGCACGGAAATTATGTATTACCAACGTTATGACATCAAGTCATTTATCCAAATAACGAAAGAGTGTCTTGAGAAAAAACCGAATGGAGTAATTGTCGTGCCTGCTGACATCAAGGCAACAAAACATTTCTGCGAGACGATGCATGAAAGGAAAATTCCGTTTATTCTGCTCGATTCTTATATTCCCGACGTCAACCCCCTGACATTTTTCGGTCAGGATTCATTCTCAAGCGGCAAATTCGCGGCTAAGATGCTGATGCTCCTGGCTGGCAACGATAAAGAGATAATGCTTTTCAAACGCATGAAAAACGGCAAAGTGGCAAGCCGTCAGCAGGAGAACCGCGAATTGGGATTCCGTCATTATATGAATGAACATTTTCCGAATGTCAAGATTGCAGAGCTTGACGTACCCGTTGAAGGAAGTCCTGAGAGCAACGAGAGGAAATTGGAACAGTTCTTCTCTGCCCATCCTGGAATAAGAAACTGCATAACCCTCGGCTCCAAGGCTCATGTCGTTGGTGAGTTCCTGCTCAAGACAAATAGGAGAAGTGTACAGATAATGGGATATGATATGGTAGAAAAAAACGCTCAATGTTTGAGAAAAGGCTCCATTTCGTTTCTGATAGCCCAGCATGCATACATGCAAGGTTACCACTGCGTTGATTCTCTTTTCAAGGCGATAGTACTTCATAAGAAGGTGGATCCGACCAACTATATGCCAATAGAGCTGTTGTCGAAAGAAAACGTTGATTTCTACAGAAGAACTCAGTTGTAAGCTTATCTGATGTAATGCATACTGCATATACATCGTTATGTGAACTAATAATAATCAAAACGAAAATTCAATTTAAAAACAAAATAATACAAATCAAAAAAGCATCATGAATATTTCAGCATTCATCAAAATCAACCCTGCAGACTCTGTAGTGGTTTGTCTGCGCCCTATTAATAAAGGTGAGACAATCAATGTAGATGGAAAGGAGATAACCGTGCTCCAGAATACGCCTGCCGGCCACAAAATCCTGATCAAGGACACGCCCGCCAACGTAAACATCATTAAATATGGTTATCCTATCGGTCATGCTAAAGAGGACCTGAAGCAAGGCCAATGGGTAAACGAGAACAACCTGAAGACAAATCTATCAGGTACACTTTCATATGAATATTGCCCCGTAAACGAGAAACTCAATATAAAGAAAGAAAACCGTACGTTCCAGGGATACGTTAGAAAGAACGGAGAAGTGGGCGTAAGAAACGAAATTTGGGTGGTGCCTACCGTAGGATGTGTCAACGGCATTGCCGAGCGCCTCGCCAACATGATTGAAAAGGAAACAAACCTAGAGGGAATCGACGCTGTTCATGCCTGGCATCACAACTTCGGTTGCTCTCAGTTGAGCGAAGACCACGAGAACACGCGCAAGGTGCTGCGTGACATTGTGCTTCATCCTAATGCAGGAGCAGTGCTTGTCTTGGGACTCGGATGTGAGAACAACCAGCCAGACCAGTTTGAAAAACTACTTGGCGACTACGACAAGGAGCGCATAAAGTTCATGGTTGTACAGAACGTGAAGGGAGACGAAATAGAAGAAGGCATGAAAATCCTACGCTCACTTTACAATATCGCAAAAGAAGACAAGCGTACAGACTGCCCGTTGAACGAACTCCGCATCGGACTCAAGTGCGGAGGAAGCGATGGCTTCAGCGGAATCACGGCAAACCCACTTGTTGGCGAACTGTCCGATTATATCGTAGCACAGGGCGGTACGTCAATTCTTACCGAGGTGCCAGAAATGTTTGGTGCTGAAACGATACTGATGAACCGCTGTGAGAATGAAACTTTGTTTGAGCAAACTGTAAAACTCGTAAACGATTTCAAGGAATACTTCCTTAGTCATGGAGAACCTGTCGGCGAGAATCCTTCACCAGGCAACAAGGCTGGTGGAATATCCACTCTCGAGGATAAAGCTCTGGGTTGCACACAGAAATGCGGCCGCGCATCAGTGAGCGGAGTACTCGGATATGGAGACAGACTTCAGGTTAAGGGACTGAATCTCCTTTCTGCACCAGGCAATGACCTCGTGGCAGCAACGGCTCTTGCAGCTTCCGGTTGCCAGATAGTACTCTTCACGACAGGTCGCGGTACGCCATTCGGCACATTCATACCAACAATGAAGATTTCGACAAACAGCAACCTGGCAAACAACAAGCCAAACTGGATAGACTTCAACGCTGGTGAACTTGTAGAAGGTACTGACATGCCTACATTGCTTGACAAATTCATTGACAAAGTGATTGCTGTGGCAAGTGGAGAAAAGGCAAACAACGAGAAGAATGGTTATCGAGAGATAGCAATTTTCAAGAATGGCGTTACGCTGTAACGAAAGATCATCCATCCGTTTTTGTAGTTTTGTATAGACTGGATGAGAGATTACGAATAAAGAAGGAGTCAACAGGGCGTCAAGTTCTTGACTCCTTCTTGTAAGTATATAATCAAGGAGGTTATCAATAATAGGAACACTGAACCTACAGTCAATTCGTAAACAGAAATGCAATTGGTCACACCATTCAAGAAATTGTTATACGCCAATTTAAATCCCTAGGATTTCAATGTAGAAAGCTGTTGTTTTCAAACAAAAAACAGCGTGGTCTTAAGACGTAACTCATAGAGTTGTAGACTCAAAGTGGCGATTCATTATTTTCAAATAACAAAATGACTCATATTCTGTAGTTAAAGAGTATTTGGAATGAAACATATTTTTTTGAAAAAAGTATAACCATTAATATTATAATAGTAGAGATTTCCTTAAAGTCTCAATAAAACAACAAGAATGCAAAACGAGAATTTAAACCATAAGAAAGGACTCTTGGCGTTGTCACCGCTTATTCTCTTCGTGATAGTCTATTTTGTGTCGTCATTAATAGCAGGCGACTTCTACAAAATGCCTATCACCATTGCTTTCATGACAGCCTGCATATATGCAATAGCCGTGTCAAGAGGCAAAGCATTCAAGCAGAGAATAGATTCCTTCTGCATTGGAGCCGGGGCAAAAGACATCATGCTTATGGCGTGTATATTCATTATGGCCGGCGCTTTCGCAAATTCGGCCAAGACGGCCGGATGTATTGACGATACGGTGAATTTCACATTGAGCGTCCTTCCTGACAACATGATAATGCCAGGCCTCTTCATTGCGGCTTGCTTCATCTCGCTTTCCATCGGAACAAGCGTGGGAACAATAGTGGCTCTCACTCCTATCGCTGCAGGACTCGCCCACTCTACCGGCACGAGCGTCCCGTTAATGGTAGCAGTCATAGTTGGAGGTTCATTCTTTGGCGACAATCTCTCGTTCATATCCGACACGACAATTGTTGCAACCAATACTCAGGGATGCAAACAAAGCGACAAATTCCTTGTAAATTCATATACCACAATTCCTGTAGCGATAATAGTAATGGTGGTGTATATGTTTGTTGGCCAGGGAGTAAACTCGCCTACTAACATTCCTTCGGCAAATATAATAAAAATCATACCATATCTGATTGTCATCATATCAGCCATCTGTGGACTAAATGTTCTGATAGTGCTTACGTTAGGCATACTTTCCACAGGTATAGTGGGCATGGCATTCAATGCGTTTGACTTCTTTGGCTGGTGCCAGTCAATGGGCGACGGCATTACGGCGATGGGAGATCTCATTGTTGTTGCCCTGTTGGCAGGAGGATTGCTCAGAACGCTGAGCGACAATGGCGCACTTGACTATCTGATACGCTTGATAACAAACAAGATAAGCAGCAGAAGAAGTTGCGAGCTGACAATTGCTTCGCTCGTAAGCATAGTGAACGTGTGCACGGCAAATAATACTGTAGCCATTCTGACCGTAGGCTCCATATCAAAGGAGATTGGCGACAAGTTCGGTGTAGACAACAGAAAAAGCGCAAGCATACTTGACACATTTTCCTGCTGCATACAGAGCATTCTGCCTTACGGCGCACAGATACTTATGGCTACCGGACTTGCTGCCGTTAGTCCGATGGACATCATCAGCCATCTGTATTATCCATTCGTGCTATTTGCCGTGTCTGTAGGTTCGATTTTGTTCAGATATCCTAAAAAATACAGTTAACATGAATACCGTTCTTGATAATCTCATATCATTGTTGGACGATGGCGCATTCGGGTCAAGACACGATATTGAGCCA
>CAVBFA010000005.1:12332-12800 GCA_963594595.1 Oscillibacter sp.
AAAAGGGCTATTTGCCAAGGGCACATTCTCTGAAAAAGATGGATTGTCCTCGGATTTTGACTTTGAAGACCTTGAAATGCAAAACCTTAACTATATTGTCAAGAAGTATGTACTGAAAGACATCGTCTACAAGGAAAGACATAGCATCGACACTTCGAAGATATCTCTCGACTTCCTTGGTTTGATACTTCAAAACGCAAATATCATACTGCGCCATGGAATACGTTTGAGAGGCATAATAGAATTGGGCGTGTTTCTGAAAACAAAGGGACAACTCGTTGACTTCGTAAAAGTGGAAAGTTGGATCCAACGACTGAAACTTAAGAAAATGGCAAGGCTTCAAGCAAGCGTGTTGACGGAATTGTTTTCGTTCGAGACAAACGAGTTCCCGTATGTAAGGAAGTTTGACAAACAGGCACGGTCACTTACAGACCAATCTCTGATGAGAACATACAAAGCAAACAAGCT
>CAVBFA010000005.1:12810-16145 GCA_963594595.1 Oscillibacter sp.
ACATTACAAACTGCGTAAGGTTTTATGGATATTCTCATTCTGAATCCTTATGCAAAATAATGTCGAACATATCAAAAAGTCTTTCAGAAATAGAGGAATAACTAATTAAGTTTAATTTATTTTGTCAAGCCTGAAGAATGAAGTAACTTTGCAAAATATGAAAATATTCAAAAAAATCAAGATTCTGGCGTTGGGCATAATTTCATTCTGTTCCATTTCAGCCAGTGCGCAATCATATGAATCATACGTGCAATGTGAAGACACATGCCGTCATATACACGGTATAGACTTGAGCCACTATCAAGGAGAGGTGTTTTGGGAAGCAGTTGGTGACAACAGCAAAATGGCATATGTTTATCTGAAGGCCACAGAGGGCGGAACACGCATAGACCCTACATACAAAAAGAACATCGAATTGGCTCATCGTTATGGGCTGAAGGTCGGTTCATACCATTTCTTTCGTCCAAAGGTGGATCTGGTTCAACAGATGGAAAATTTCAAGTCTCAATGTAGACCAGGCGACCAGGATCTTCTGCCGATGATTGACATAGAAACGACAAGCGGACTGGGGACAGAAGAATTCTGCGACTCGCTTATGAAGTTTCTGACTCTCGTTGAAAAGGAATACAGACAAAAACCTCTGTTGTATACTGGTACTAACTTCTACAACAGGCATCTCAAGGGAAAGATAGACGGCTACAAGTTGATGATAGCCCAATACTCCTCAAGAGAGCCCAAACTTGCTGATAACAGAGATTTCGACATGTGGCAATATACAGCTAAAGGAAGGATAAACGGTATCAACACGTATGTAGACAAAAGCCGGTTCATGGGACGTCATAGCATGAGAGAAATACGTTTCAGGCATCATTAGCGGCAGTACACAGAAATAATCCCATCATTGTGAGTATTATTACAAAACATAGAAACATTCATTAAATAACAATAAATCATCATGGCTATTATAAAATGTCCAGAATGCGGCCACCAGATCAGTGACATGGCTGCAAGTTGTCCTAATTGTGGTATCAGAATACAGGGCAACATTCAGAAATGCCCACATTGTGGAAATGTATATATCAAAGGACAACCAGTTTGTCCTGTATGCCATATGGCTCCTGGCACTCCGGCAAGCCAAGGCAACCCAGCTTTCACTCCGCAAGGAAACCAGGCCTATCCACAACAAAACAATACAACTCAAGGGAACATTCCGGCTAACCAGGAAGCTATAGTAACACCACAGCCACCCCAAAGCAACAAAAAGAATATAATTATTGCTATTATAATAGGTTTGGTAGTGATACTCGGTGCGGGAATCTGGTATGCCTCTTCAATGAATACCCTTCATGGAGATGAGCAGGAGGCATATCTTAATGCGATGGAAAGTTCAGACCCGGCAGTACTACAAGATTATCTTGACAGCTTCAGAGATGCTCCTCAGGAACACAGAGACTCTATTGAAGCGCATCTGAAGATTCTACAGATGAATGACGCAGAGTGGACTAACGCATTGTTAAGCAATTCCAAGAGTGCTATTCAGGCATATCTCGAAAAGCATCCAGACACTATGCACAAAGCAGAAGCAGAGCATAAGATAGATTCTATTGACTGGGCAACCTGTGTAAGACAGAATACTCCGGAAGCATTCCAGGCTTATCTTTCTGAACATAATGACGGAGAGCACGCTGTTGAAGCACAAGAGAAGTTGGACAAACTGGATGCCACAACCGTTAATGGCGAGGACAAGCAGTTGATTACCAGCATATTCCGACAGTTTTTCAATGGAATTAACAGTAATGATGAGATGGAACTGACATCTGCGGTGAGCAGCACACTGCATTTCCTCAATAATGCCAACGCCACTAAGAATGATGTAATAACATTCCTCCACAAGCTCTACAAGGATGAAGTGAGGAGTCTTACATGGCGTCCTAACGGAGACTACAAAATAAAGAAAAACGATATGGGTAACAATACATATGAGTATGACGTTGAATTCACTGTAGACGAATCTGTAAGCAATATCGATTCATCAAAAGACAAATTCAACCAATACAAAGTTGTTGGCCACATCGATTCAGACGGCAAGATATCAAGCCTGCAGTTAATCAAGATCGGATAAAGCTCAAATGAATCCCCACTGCAGGTAAACAGAATATGCCTAATGTAATAATAAAAATTATACAGACTGGTGACATTCACGGTTGCTTCTTTTCCTATGATTTCATAAAGCGGAAAGAAGCAACCGCTTGTTTATCACGCATTTCATCATATATAGCTGGCGAAAGGCAGAAACTTGGCGACAAACTAATTTTGCTCGACCTCGGAGATATACTTCAAGGTCACCCTACATGCTATTACTCCTCATTCGTAAATTGCTCGCATACAAGTCTTGCAGCCAGAGTTCTGAATCATTTAGGCTATGATGCCGTATGCATTGGCAACCATGATATAGAGACAGGTCATGCGGTTTACGACAAATGGATAGCAGAGACACAAGCTCCAATACTTTCAGCCAATTATCTCCGGCTGAAAGATAATAAACCTTACTTTAAACCTTATACCATTATCATGCGAGATGGCATACGCATTGCTGTATTAGGGATAACAACAACGGCTATTCCATATTGGCTCAGCAGTTCGTTATGGCATGGAATAAGCCTTGAAAATCCTATTGAAAGTGCCAGACGTTGGATTAAAACAATTAGAAAAGAAGAGCCAGACCTTATTGTCGGCCTCTTTCATACAGGATGGGCAGGTGGCATCAACGATGATAACATGATTGAAAACGCATCCAGAGCCATTGCTGAAGAGGTTGATGGTTTCGACATCATCTTTTTCGGTCACGATCACAAAAGCCGTAAAGAATGGATACGCAATAGAGAAGGGCGTGAAGTGCTATGCCTCAATGCCTCAAGCGACGCAATACAATTCAATGAAGTGGAAGTGACATTCAGTTCGGATGAAATTAACTCAAGCGTGAACCATCATAAATGGTGTAAAGAACTCATACAGGAACGACAATTATTCTCAGAGAATTATCCTGTCAACAATGATTTTGAAGAGCTTTTCAGAAATGATATCAAAGAAGCAAAAACACTCCTCGACGAAAGAATAGCTAATCTTGATATACCATTACGCACTAGAGATTGTTTCTTCGGTGCTGCACCTCTGTCCTCGCTTATCCATAAAGTACAATTAGAAGCAACAGGTGCTGAAATTTCATTTGCCGCTCCGCTTGCCTTTGATGAGGAGATAGGACCGGGTGATGTGAGAATAGCAGACATTTTCAACATATACAAATACGAGAATTCTATATTCGTATTGAAAATGAC
>CAVBFA010000005.1:16155-44964 GCA_963594595.1 Oscillibacter sp.
TACAGCTATGACTTATGGATAGAAACAATGTCGTCACCCTCTGACCACATAATGAAGATAAAGACATACGAATACGAAGGTAAGTCGTTCACATTCTTCAAAAACCTAGTTTACAACTTCGAGACAGCTGCTGGCATTAACTATACTGTAGATGTCACCAAAAACTATGGCAATAGGATAAATATCAGAAGCCTTTCTTCTGGCAAATCCTTTCGCTTCGATACGTATTACCTCGTGGCAATGCATAGCTATCGTGGAAATGGCGGTAACGAATTTTTGCTCAAAGGAGCAGGAATTTCTTATGAACAACTTAAAAGGAGAAAAGTTGCCGAGAGTAAGGAAGGTGAAAGAAATTATCTCATAAAAGAATTCAGGGAGAAATTCGTTTCTTTTGATAAATCGTTCACCGCCAACTGGCACTTCATCCCATCCGAATGGACTAGAGCAGCCATTGAACGGGACAAAGGATTATTATTTCCTGATGAATCATCTGGATGATATCAAATATTACATTTTCTCAACTATATCCTGCAATGCTCTGCGGGCGATCTTGCCGGTAGCCGTCATGGGAATCTTGTCAATTACGACAAAGCGCCTGGGTTGCCAATACTTTGGTAAAATGGCTTCTGTCTGTTTTCTGATGTTAGATAAATCCACTTCTGTGAATGTCCCCTGTACTACCATCACAACAATTTCTCCAAACTTCTTATCCGATTTTTTTGTTATGGCGAAGGGGGAAACCATAATGGATTCTAAGGATTTTTCCACCTCCTCAATATGTATTTTGACACCACCACTAATGATGACATTGTCAATTCTGCCAAGGACTTTAAATCGATGTCCTTCTGAATCAAACCTCACAATATCATTGGTTTGCAACACCTCTGGACATATCTTCGGGGCATCTATGCAGAGACATCCCATTTCATTAACAGACAAATGGATTCCATCAAGTGGAATGTAATACTCAGAAGCTGTAGATCCATTCAAGCGCCTCATGGCTATATGCGACAAAGTTTCAGTCATGCCATAAGTACTCCACACCGCATTAGGGAAATTCTGAAGTTTACTGTATAGAAGGTCATTAACTGGACCACCACCAATAATCAGGTTCTTTATTCTTTTCAGTTTATCAGCCTCTTCAGGAACAGACAGCGAGTTGAACACCTGCATAGGTACCATTGCAGCAAATGTGGGAATTTCTTCCAAATCTTTAAGAGGATGACTCGTTGGAGGGATGGAAATCAGTCTCATACCAGAAACAATAGTCCTCACAACTACCATCTTGCCGGCTATATATCGCAACGGCATACAAAGCAACGCAGAATCGTCAGAAGTAAGCCCAAGGAAAGAGCATGTCATCTTAGCACTTTCAATCATCCGTGACTTCTCGACTCTCATTGATTTCGGTTTTCCTGTAGACCCACTCGTGTTCACTATAACTGTGGACAATGCGCTATTCCATTCTTTATAAAACTCATCAAGAGTCATTTCTTTCCTGTCATCCATAACTTGTCTCCACGTATCTCCGTCTGTGATGGCAGGTTGTCGGTAAACAATGCACCTGTTCCGAGCCCCTGGGCCATCGTTATGTCATTACCGTAAATGTCGGATGTGAGCTGAGCAATGGCGCTAAGACCAATGCTGCTCTCCAATGCACTCGTTATCCAACTGCCTACATTCCTTTCTCGAGACTTCTCTATCCACTCGCGTGTACCCTTCATTCCACCATGCAATGTGGGTTTCAGCACAATATATTGTGGCTTGATATAATCAAGAAGTTCGTCCTTCATCTTTGGAATATTTACGCCTATAAGTTCTTCGTCAAGGGCAATTGGCACTGGAGTATTATCACACAGGTACGACATCTCATGCCATTGCTTCTGCCGTATAGGTTGTTCGATTGAATGAATATCATATTTCGACAGTTCTTCCATACGTGACATCGCATCACCAGCAGTAAATCCTCCATTGGCATCTACCCTTAGTTCAATGGCAGACTTCGAAAATCTCTTCCTGATACTCTTTATCAGTGTCATTTCACTATCAAAGTCGATTGCCCCAATCTTTAGTTTCACACATCTGAATCCTTCTGATAATTTGTTCTCTATACGCTTGTTCATCTCATCGAATGATCCCATCCATACGAGTCCGTTGATTGGAATACCAATCTCTCCTCGCGCAAATGGTGTATCGAATAGCCTATCTCCATTCTCAAGATTCAGAAGAGCTGTTTCCAATCCAAACAAAGCCGACGGATAGGGACGCATGAGCGAATAATCAATCCTGCAATTCTGTTTGAAAATTGTGCACAATTCCATTAATCTTTCATCATAATGGTCTGAAGCATCACAACTAAGATCAGGAAGCGGAGCACATTCTCCGATTCCCAATCTTCCTGGATTCTTGTCGGAAGCGAGCTTTATCAGCCATATATCTCGTGTGGTGTAAACGCCACGAGATGTGCCAGCAGGCTGTTTAAAGTGTAATGTCTTCTTCTCAATACTAATCTTATACATATCTACCGATAGCATCAACTTCTAAAGTTAAAAATCAGAACTATAGAATTATGTATTCAAAATAATGATACTCAATTCGTACTCACCTAATACTTGTAAATCAAGGCAGTTTAGGATACTTTCCAAAATCAGGCTTACGCTTCTCCAAGAATGCCTTACCACCTTCCTGAGCCTCATCAAGGAAATAATAAAGCATGGTTGCATCACCCGCCAGCTCCTGAATACCCGCCTGTCCATCGAGCTCCGCATTAAGTCCTGCCTTGATCATTCTCAGAGCCAACGGACTACGCTCCATCATTGTGTGAGCCCACTCCATACATTCGTCCTCAAGACTATCGAAAGGCACTACCTTGTTTACCATTCCCATTCTCTCTGCCTCTTCCGCAGAATATTGTCTACACAAGAACCATATTTCTCTGGCCTTCTTCTGTCCAACGATGCGAGCTAAATAAGAAGCTCCGAAACCTGCATCAAAGGATCCCACCTTTGGACCAGTCTGACCAAAAATGGCGTTTTCGCTGGCTATCGTCAGGTCACACATCAAGTGAAGCACGTGTCCTCCACCTATCGCATATCCGTTTACCATAGCGATAACAGGTTTCGGCAAGGAACGAATCTGCTTCTGTACATCGAGCACATTCAGCCGTGGCACTCCGTCATTGCCTACATATCCGCCTCTTCCTTTAACATTCATATCGCCGCCAGAGCAGAAAGCTTTGTCGCCTGCTCCTGTGAGCAATACGACAGAGATATTCTGAGCCTCTCTGCAGGCTCATCTCATGTGTGGTAAGTGGAGTGAAGGCATTTCTATATCGTGGACGATTTATAGTGATTTTTGCCACGCCTTCACACTCTTCGAACAATATCTCCTTAAAATCGAATTCTTCGATTTTGTTCCAAATTCTATTTGCCATATATTTCTATAATTTATTATTTATCATTTTTTTCAATCCAACGAAAGCTTGACGATCATCATCTGGCGAAGTAAACACCTCAAGCACTATTGGACGATTCGTTTTTTCAATCAAGAAATGTGCCATTGAAATGCGCAGTTCCTCCTCATCTCGCACAGCCATGTATCCTATGTCATTTTGCTCGCATATACCCTTGGCCGTAGCGGTGTGTCTTCCTTCAACATATTTCATAATGTCATCTGGTACATTTAAGCCTTTTAACTGGGAGAATATTCCTCCACAATTGTTATTAAGAACCATCACTCTAAAGTTACCTTTCAGGTGATTATTCCAAAGTGCGTTCTGATCATAGAAAAAACTCAAGTCGCCAGTAATGCAGAACACCATCGAGGATGTGGCCAATGAGAAACCAGCAGCAGTAGAAACACTGCCTTCTATACCATTCACTCCTCTGTTACACCATATGTAATGCGGAGAATACAGGCATCCTATGCGTATTTCCATGCTATTTGCATAATGAACTTCACTGTCATACTCCATATCTTCGAGAGACTGCTCGAAATAACGTACAGCTAGCATCTGAGAATAAACGGGCACATACTCATCTATACACATTTCAATATGTGTTATAGCTTTATCCCAATGCGCCTTCAGAATGTCTTGTGAAATTTCATTGCCTGCATTTCCTGTTTTTTCTGTTCGTTTTACTTTGTAGTTCTCTTTTGTCAAACGCAGTAGTTCATTGAGGAAAAGTTTACAAGAACAGTCAATAATACCTGTCTGGCTCATAAACGTGTCGTGTATTATTCCATTATCGTTGATTTCCCAAAGAGATGATATTTTCTTTGTACGCAAATACTGCTTGGTATTTTTACTCACCAAGGTATTGCCAAGAGAGAGTGCCATATCAATATTCTCTATGACGTTGTCCTTGAATATATCTACTATGGCGTCAATCGGTTCTGCAGAAGCCGTAGACAGTTGCTCACACATCACGATATAATACATCATCAATTCTTTGACAATCATGTCGATTTCCCTATCATGGTATGGCAGTTGTCCAATGACAATAATCTTCCTTTCCGAAAGGATAAAATCATTGATTATCTCCAATGCCCTGTATGGCAACACTTTTTCTGTTTGTACAAATTCTATATCTTTTATTTCTGGCAAAGAAGGCTTGTTAAAAACAAATAATGGCTCATGCAGATGAATATTGATATGAACTGGCCCCCTATTGTCTTTCAGTGCTGCATTCAGAGCATTATTAATCAGAAGAGATGAATAGTTCTCTGCCTCGCCATTACTAATGTCATTCACATCAACCTCAGAATTGAAGAGATCGTACGTTGGGCCACACTGAACCATAGTCTGTCCATCATTTCTCTCTATCCATTCTTGCGGACGGTCTGCAGATATGAGGATTATAGGAACTTGCCTGTAATGCGCTTCTGCCATGGCAGGTAGTGTATTAAGAAAAGCTGAGCCTGAAGTGACGCACACTATTGTGGGGGCTCCTGTAGATAACGACAGACCAAGAGCATAGAAAGCTGCACTTCTTTCATCAATCACAGAGATGCATTCTATCTCCTTGACAGTTCTGAGATTACATATTATTGGTATATTCCTTGAACCAGGACATATTACTGCTTTTTTTATGCCTTTTGCAATCAAAATAGATGTTAGCAAATTTACTATGTTTTTGTCGGAATACATTTCTTTTTATTGTTTAATTCATTTATCAGGTCTATGCAACCTGTCTCAGATACAGTCCATCATTGTTTTCATTTTCAGTTCCGTTTCTCTCCATTCTTCCTCAAGATTACTTTCGGCAAGAATTCCACCCCCTGCATATAGTTTATAACAATCGGCGAAAATTTCCATACATCTCAAAGTAACATACAAATGACTGTCTCCATCAGTTTCCACTACTCCACAGAATCCGCTGTAATATCGACGGTCATTATGTTCTTTACTATTGATAAGACAGTATGACTCATCAGCTGGAACACCGCAAACTGCTGGCGTTGGATGTAATTGCCCTATTATATCACCTGGGCTTATTCTAGTAATACTATCTCCTTCTGCGAAAAAATCGCTTCTTAAATGCACTACATTGCCTGCCGATACTGTCTTCGGTCCAATTTCTTCTATATCATAAAAGAAATTGGATAACCGTTTTTTTATATAAGAAGAAACGTATTGTTGCTCCCCGATGTTCTTGTTGCTCCAACAGGATATATCTATATCTGAAATCTTGCCAATCGCTTCTGATTCGTTATTGGATATAATCAGTCGCTTGTCCATTGTTCCGGCAAGTGCTATGGTATGAAAGACATTTCCACAACGTTCCAAAAGAACTTCAGGCGTTGCCACAAGCCATACTCCAGTTTGGTCTGACGATATGAGAACGATGAATGAATCAGGATTGTTCTCACATGCTTTCAGAAACAAACTTATCACATTCTTCTTGTTATCGTCCTTTAAAACCTGACTTCTAGACAGAACAACCTTATCAATCCTCTTCTCCTTTATCGCAGCTTTAAAGCTATTGAAATCTTCTTCGTATGATTCTCTATCATAGAGCTTTCCATTATATGGTTTAAGTCCTTCATTGGGGACACAACTGTTGTCATTATCCTCTACTACTCTAAGGATCTTATCATAATCAAGCTCCGTCAAACGGCGAATATGACTATCGAAAAACACTGCCGGAGTGTCTTCTGTTATACGGAATGGTGCAAACACAAAACCATCTGCCTTTCCCAGTTCTGAAAAGGAAAGCAGTTTCTTGAGAGAACTTTCATCTTGTTTCACAATAAAACATTTGTTCCCTGCTGAAGGGTAACGAAATATCACAAAAGCGTCTTTCACGATAATTAGTCTTGGGCGTCTTTAGGAGTTAATACATAATTAGTGACATGAACTGTGGAAATCAGTTCACCATTAGAGTTCACTATGGAGACCTCCCACACATGAAGTTTATGGCCTTTGCTCACGAGGCGAGCGTTAGCAGTAACCGTGTCTCCTTCCTGTACTGCTCTCACATGTTCTCCACTTACGCTAATGCCGACACATATTTTGCCAGGACATATTGAGCACGAACCAACGCCAGCCAGATTCTCTGCCAACGCCAAGGATGCACCACCACTCAAAAACCCGAACGGCTGACGGTTACGTTCATCAACTTTCATTGTAGCCTTGCACGTGTCCTGTTCTGGAGTAGAAATGAAATTCATACCGAGAGCAGTGGAGAGGTTAGGCTTACGCTCTATTATCTTCTTAACATTTTCTATATCCATTATCTGATTGCTATATATATACAAAGGTAATGGAATTATGTTGAACCAACAAAAAAAGGTGTGCAAATAATGCACACCAATTCTTATATTGTAGAATAATGAATCGTCATATGCTATAAAAGGACATCCCCTGACTGTCTTTATTTCTCTATGGCAGCAACTCCAGGGAGCTCCTTACCCTCGATGGCTTCGAGCAAAGCACCACCACCGGTTGAGATATAAGACACCTTGTCAGCAAGACCGAACTTATTTACACAAGCCACAGAATCTCCACCTCCTATCAGAGAGAATGCTCCCTCTGCGGTTGCCTTTGCAATAGCCTCACCAATTGCGCGTGAACCGGCTGTAAATTCATCACACTCGAAACATCCGGCAGGACCGTTCCAAAGGATAGTCTTCGCTCCGTCGATGGCTGCAGCAAACTTGGCACGACTATCTGGACCTGCATCAAGACCGTCCCAACCATTCTCAATCGCATTTGAAGGGAATACCTTGACCTGAGCGCCATCCTTGACTGAGAATGTCTTGAAATCATAGCCAGTGCAACATACAGAGTCAGTAGCGAGTACAAGCTCCACACCATTCTCCTTTGCCATCTTCTCCACGTTGAGTGCAACATCAAGTTTGTCAAGCTCAACAATAGAGTCTCCTATCTCACCACCATGAGCCTTAGAGAATGTATATGTCATACCACCACAAAGGATGAGCTTGTCAACCTTACCAAGTAGGTTCTCAATGATGCCAATCTTAGACGAAACCTTTGAACCTCCCATGATGGCAACGAAAGGACGCTTGATATCTTTCAGCACATTGTCAACAGCATGAACTTCCTTCTCCATCAGATATCCCAGCATCTTACTGTCCTTGTTGAAGAATTCATCAATGACAGCTGTTGATGCGTGCTTACGGTGTGCTGTACCGAAAGCGTCCATTACATAGCAGTCTGCATAAGAAGCCAATTTCTTGGCAAACTCTTTCTGCTTGTCTTTCATTTCAGCTTTTGCCTGAGCGTATGCAGGATCTTCCTTGTCAATGCCAACAGGCTTGCCCTCTTCCTCTGCATAGAAGCGGAGATTCTCGAGTAGCAAAGCTTCACCAGTCTTCAATTCTGCAACTTCCTTGTCTGCATTAGCGCAATCTGGAGCAAACTTCACGTCAACGCCAAGAGCTTCTGAAACGTTCTTGACAATCTGGCTTAGAGAGAGCTTTGGATTAACTTTACCTTTGGGCTTGCCCATGTGGCTCATCATGATGAGGCTACCACCGTCTGAAAGGACTTTCTTCAGTGTTGGAAGCGCACCACGAATACGAGTGTCGTCTGTCACATGTCCGTTCTCATCCAATGGAACATTGAAGTCTACACGAACGATAGCCTTTTTACCTGCAAAGTTAAAATCTTCGATTTTCATAACTGTTTGTTTATCTATTAAAATTAAACTAAGTACCTTTGAATCAAGTCAGGACTTTATACACGTACATTTATGTATCAGCCCTTTCATACTGCAAAAATAATAAAAAAAGGTTGTTTAGAGAAACGTATCTGTGATTATTTTCCCTTTTAAATAGGCAATGAATTGTTTTTGCAATATCTACCTTACAAATACAGAGAAACGGAAAAGCCAAGTAAAGACTATTCCATTTCTCTGTCGTCTTATAAATTTAGTTGTCAGTAGGCATCATATCATTCCATGCTTCCGCTTTTCAACTGGTTGTCAACCAAATTTGTCAACTCTACGAATTGCTGTATTGTCAGCTGTTCAGGACGCTTTGTCATTAGTTCATGAGTAAAGAATTCATCATCATTCCTCAATTTAGAGAATATTTGTCTCAAAGAAACGCGTAACATCTTTCGACGCTGATTGAAGACTGTTTTTACTACACGTTTGAAAAGATTCTCGTCGCAACCGATATTCTGCACTTCGTTACGTGTCATCCTTATCACAGCACTTTTCACCTTAGGTGGAGGATTGAACACATTTTCGTCTACTGTGAAAAGATACTCAACATTATACCATGCCTGAATAAGCACACTAAGTATTCCATATTGCTTATTGCCTGGCTGCGAAGCTATTCGCAGTGCTACTTCGCGTTGTATCATTCCTGTGCAGCATGGGATAATATCGCGATTGTCAAGCATTTTAAAGAAAATCTGCGACGATATATCGTAGGGATAATTGCCTGTCAACACGAAAGGACTGCCAGAAAATACGGTATGCAAATCCATTTTGAGGAAATCTTCACCGATTATGTTATCTCTCAGCATTGGATACGCTTCATTGAGGTATTCCACTGATTCCCTGTCTATCTCCACTACCTTGACTTCTCTGCCCTTTGGCATGAGATATTGCGTGAGGACTCCCATTCCCGGGCCTACTTCAAGGACAGGAATATCCGGACAGGCGTCAACGGTGTCTGCTATCGCCTTTGCTACATTTAGATCCGTAAGGAAATGTTGTCCTAAATTTTTCTTTGGTCTTACTGCTTTCATCAATCAGTTTCGTTTCTATTTCATTTGTATTGTGACGCCAGAGAAGTCATTTCAGTCTATATCCTCAAATGACAACGGCATCAGATTCTTAATCGAGTCAATCACATAGACTGCATTCTCGCCATAAAGCACAATATGTAGTGGCTGCTGGTATCTCTTCTCTATCTCTACCATCACCTGCCGGCAAGAGCCACATGGTGATATCGGTTGTTTCGTGAATCCATTTTCCGTTCTTGCCGCTATGGCAATGGCAAGGATAGCCTTTTCTGGTTGTTGAGCCTGGGCAGCGAATATTGCAGAACGCTCAGCACATAGAGTGACACCGAAGGCAGCATTCTCCTGATTGGCACCGATTACGATGCTGTCGTCAGACAATCTTATTGCTGCTCCGACTTTGAAGTGGGAATATGGCGAATAAGAATTGGCCGTAGCTTTTTTTGCCAAATCCACAAGTGCTTTGTCCTGTTCGTTGAGCTCATCATATCGACAGGACAATATTTCGATTTTTATATTGATATTTTCCATGATGTCTGTTTTCTTTAGATGTTTTATTTTTATTCTTGTTCTTTCACTGGCTCCACATACTCGTAACAGCCCAAGTCCGGTTCATCGTCCCTCTTTCGTCCTTCTCTGTCTGTAGGCATGTAATAATTGTCTTCCTTGGTGCCATTCCCGATGGCTTTGGAAACATTGCTCAGATGAAAATCAAAATGCTGCTTGTTGATGTCTACCAGTTTGAAGTTTTTCTCTCCCCCATACACAGTGTCGGTAGCTACGGAATCAGCATTCTCCCATATCACATTCTTGATATTGTCTCCATTGTCGATGGAGTCAGTCCTGAGAATACAGTTCTGGAACTTGTATGTATAAGAAATTGTGGAGTCTGCTACAGAACCCATCACTACGTCATCAGCATATCCTGTCACGATGGAGTTGACACAATCCATTTGATACAATGGGTATTTGTGGAGTGCTTCTCCGTCATTTTCACCATTGCTGAATCTTAAGGCAGCACCTCTGTTGGAGTCGAATGGATAGAATTGAGCTATGGTACAGTTCAGAAGCAATGCCCCTCCGCCATATATGGCAACGCAATCATTGAGAGTATTTGTCAACTGACTGTTTCTCACATCGACGACACTGTTTACAGAACGCAGTCCGTAACCTTGACAGTTATGCACTATGCTGTTATAAAATTTCAGCTTTAACCTGCTAACATCTGAAGAGTCGCAGACGATGCCATTGAAAGTACTGTGTACATCGGTAAAGTTCATAACGTTTTCGTATGAAGACGAATGGAAACGGATTCCGTTCCATTGTCCGCTCACCAAGTCATAAGGCAGATAGTCGAACATGCGGTCGGTACGGTCGCCTCTGAACACTATATTCTTTTCCGGAGTGCCTTCTGCCACGAGTCTGCCATACACGTCAAGCCCGGCTTTCGAGTGGAAATACAACGTTGTTCCTGGTGTTATGGTTGCTGTGGCAAGGCTATCGATGCGCATGTTGCCATAGACTACGATTGGTTTGTCTGACGATATCAGTGTATCGTGGCTTACTGTGAGATCTTTCAATATCTCTGCATCCCACGAATATGCGTTGAGATTGATCTTCTGCTCCACTCCGCTTTCAAGTCTGAACACAAGATTGTCTTCTATCAGCTGGGGATCGAGCTTGTTTGTCATTGGAGATGTCAGTTCCACATTGACAAAAACACTGTCCTTGTTTCTTATTTCCAGATCTGTAGTCTGAAATCCGGATTCCTTGCCGAGATATGTACCGTCGACATTCACACGGAAACCAGACTGGTTTCCATTAGCAAGTCTCACGTTTGAACATCTGATGCCATCGCCAGACTTGTTATATACCCAGAAAAACCTTCTGCTTGTGGGCACTCTCGAGAAGACGGTGTCCATGCGTATAGTGTCTGTTGAGAACGTGAGAAGGTGGTCTGGCGACGTCGTGAAGGAGTCATCGTCAGTACATGCGAACATAACAACTGTCGCAGCAAATGCTATTAAGAATTTGTTAACAGAATATTTCATTAAATACATTAACGATTATTACTCTGAATTATTGTATTTTCTTTCAATAATTGCATTATTGCATCGTATGCAAAGCCTCACGCCATCCTTTTGCTCTATTAGCATAAGGGCTTTGCCTTTCGGCAAAGTCCTGTATGGAAAGCTTACAAACTATCTATTTCCTGTAGCCAGAGGCTGGAATCTGCATCTGACGGCATTCTCCAATCACCTCGCGGACTCAGACTCACGCTGCCTACTTTGGGACCATCTGGAAGACAGGAGCGTTTGAACTGCTGATTGAAGAAGCGTCTTGCAAATATTGACAGCCAATGTTTTATGGTATCATCGCTATATGTCTCCACTCTATTGTCAGTTCCATCAAATGCCTTCTTGGCAAGCAGGAATATTCTTGACGGCCGATAGCCATAACGAAGGAAATAGTAGATGAAGAAATCATGCAATTCATAAGGACCGACAAGGTCTTCTGTCTTCTGTGCAATGTTTCCTGCCTCATCGGCTGGTGTCAATTCCGGGCTGATAGGTGTGTCGATGATGTCGAGGAGTGTATCACACGTCTTTTTATCCACCTCATTCTCTGCCACATGGCGCACCATATGCTTTATCAGAGTCTTAGGTATACTTCCATTGACACCATACATGCTCATGTGGTCTCCATTATAAGTGGCCCACCCCAATGCCAGTTCGGAAAGGTCGCCAGTGCCTATCACCATACCTGATAGTTTGTTGCTGAGGTCCATGAGTATCTGAGTGCGTTCTCTTGCCTGTGAATTTTCGTATGTCACGTCATGAACGTTTATATCCTGGCCGATGTCAGAGAAGTGTTGTTTCACAGAATCAGCGATGCCGATTTCCCGTATCGTAATTCCGAGTCCTTCCATCAGGGACATGGCATTAGAATATGTCCTGTCTGTAGTCCCGAAACCAGGCATTGTAACTCCTACAATGCCTTTACGGGACAAGCCAAGTTTATCAAATGTCTTCACGCATACCAGCAGAGCCAATGTGCTGTCGAGTCCTCCACTTATACCGACTACAACGGTTTTGCAATGGGTGTGCACCAGACGCTTGGCAAGTCCCATCACCTGTATGGAAAATATCTCGTCACAACTATCGAACATATCATCAGTCAACGGGATGAAAGGCAATGGATTGATTTTTCTAATCAGCTCGAAATCTTTCTCTGCCACGGGCTGTGCATCTATTATCTCAGCTACATGGTCGCGTTGAGCGTTGGCATAAGTACTGTTTGAACGACGTTCGTTGCGCAATTTCTCCACATCGATCTGAGAAATGACAGTCTGTGGGTCCAGACTGAAACGTTGGCCTTGTGTCAGAAGGTTTCCGTTCTCGTAGATGAGGGCATTGCCGCCATACACCACGTCTTGTGTGCTTTCGCCAAAGCCACAGCTACTGTAGATATATCCCGTTATCGTACGGGCGCTCTGCTGCGAGAGCAACTTTTCCAGATAGCTGTGCTTTCCTATAAGGTCGTCGCTTGCCGAGAGATTGAATATCAGTTCTGCTCCTGAAAGGGCGAGTTCGTTGCTCGGCGGATTTGGCGACCATACATCTTCGCATATTTCCACGCCAAAAGTGACACCATCGTATGTACGGAATACCTTATGGGCTGCCGACAGCTTCACCGTCCTGCCTGCGAAACGTATTTCAGTAGGCTTCAGATCTTGTGAAGACGAGAACCATCTTTTCTCATAAAATTCGCTGTAGTTAGGCAGAAATGTTTTCACTACCACCCCAAGGATGGTTCCTTTCTGAATAACCATGCCACAATTGAGCAGCAAGTCACCAGCCACTATGGGCACACCAACTATGCTTATGATGTCCAGACTGCGAGTGAAGTCAAGGAGTTTCATCACCGAAAGCTCTGCCTGTTCAATAAGGAGTCGCTGGCGAAAAAGATCCTGACAGGTGTATCCTGTAATTGAAAGTTCTGGGAACACGATTATCTCGACGCCCTTGCCCTCTGCCTGGGCTATGGCATTCTCTATCTGCTGCACGTTGTATTGGCAGTTGGCAACCTTTACCGACGGTATGGAAGCTGCCACTTTGATAAAGCCGTTTTGCATGTCTCTTGGTATTTTTATGAAAAAATCATCAGTGGATTGTTACCTGTGTGGCTCCGTATCCGTACTCCTGGAAAGAAGCGTCCTGATATGTATATTTCTTGTACTTGTATCTCAATTCGCTGATTATGGCATTTCGCAATACGCCTTCGCCCTTGCCATGAATGAAGATTATCTTGAAACCTTTCTTTTGCTTGAAATTTTCCAAAGTCTCACGGAACTTGTCAAGCTGGAAATTCAGCATGTCTGTATGCGACATGCCTGCTGTAGTGTCGAGAAGTTCATCGATATGTAGGTCTACAACGAGCGGCTCATTGTCATTTCTCTTGTGAGCAGCCCGGGCAGGAGCGGTAATCTCGATGCGTTGCTTTTCTATTATCTTTTCCTTCAGATCGTCTGCCTCAATGGTGAGCGTCTTCATCGGTACTCCGTTTTCAACGATAGGCATCACAAGAGCGTCTTCATCGAAGAAGTCGTTTTCTCTGAATGTGTGGAGCTTATAAAACTTTACAGGGTCTACTTTCAATTTCACATCTAAGCTTGGCTGCAGTTTGAATGGCTTGTCCGTTTTATACGCGTTGATTTGTATAGCTCCATTCTGGAAATCCTGCACATCATCTAATGTAAACTTCGATATGAGCAGTTTGGTGTTAGGCTCCAGGACGTTATGCGCAAGAAGTTTGTAGTCGTCTCCCTGCTGAAGTGAATATGTGAACGAGAGGAAAAAATTGCAGTCATTGATGAGATACATGCAAAATTCCGTCTTGCTGATATTTTGTTTGTCTTTTGGAACGAAGCCCAAATACAAGTTTATCTGGTCAGAATTCTCACGCTCATACACGTGTAGAGTCTTGGGGACGTTGAAATTCTGGGCAACAGGAGCGTTTGCCATGGTATTGGCGTGTGACGCAGGAATGTTTGGTTCCTGTATTTTCGGCGTTGTGGCTCCCGATAGCATTTTTGCCTGTTTGTCGTCGTTCACAACTACAAGGTCTTGCACCTGTGTGGGCACCTGGAATCCGTCTTCGTCTTCCACCATAGCAATGTTGTTGTTCTGGAAACCAACGACAACTCCACCGCCTTTCTCACTGATGAATCTTACTTTGTCTCCTATTTTCATTTTTACTGTTTTCTTTTTTCGTTATGGTATTAATAAAGAGCTGTCGCCATAGCTCAGGAATCTGAACTCATGTGACAATGCATAATCATAGATTGATTTCCAATCGCCGTTGACGAATGCGCTGACAAGCAGCAGCAGAGTACTTTGTGGCTGATGGAAATTGGTGACAAGCATCTTGACAATCTTGTAGTCGTAACCCGGTACGATAATTATCTGGGTGGAGAAATGGATAGTGCTTATCCCCTTTGCTGACATATAGTCAAGAATTGCGTTTATCGCCTCTTGCGGCGTGAGCTTCGGCTGGTTCTCGTCATAAGGTTCCCATTGTCCTACGTGAAGCTTGGACTCTTCAATTCCTTTATCAGCGTATAGCTTTAGTCCCAGATAATATAGGCTCTCAAGGGTTCTCACGCTTGTTGTGCCTACGGCAATAGTCTTGCAGTCATGACTTAGGAGTTTTTTGAGCGTACTTTGATGCACACAGATGAACTCAGAATGCATATCATGGCCTCCAATCTCTTCAGATTTTACAGGTTTGAATGTGCCGGCTCCTACGTGCAGAGTGATTTCCTCACGGTCGATGCCGTGGTTGTCGAGGTCAGAGAGTACAGAGTCTGTGAAATGCAATCCTGCGGTAGGCGCTGCCACACTTCCCTTTATCTTGGAATATACCGTCTGATATGTGGTTTTGTCACTCTCCTGTGTCTCGCGGTTGAGATAAGGTGGTATAGGCAGTTCTCCCATCGCCTCGAGTATATCTGCAAACGACACCTTGTCGCCGTCCCAGGAGAAACGTATGAGATGCGAGGTGTGATGTTCCTCAACATAATTGGCGCGTAACGTCACGCTGATTCCCTTGATGTCAACCTCACGCTTCAGTTCCTGTCCTTTCCATTTTTTCAGGTTTCCCACGATGCATAGCCATGAGCACTCTCTCGTAGTCTGAAACATCTGTTCGTAGTCAGCGGGAGTATGGGGCTCAAGAAGAAATATTTCGATGAGAGCTCCTGTATCCTTCCTGAAATGGAGACGTGCCTGTATCACCTTAGTGTTGTTGAACACCATCATGGCACCCTTTGGCAGATGGTTTGATATGTTGTGGAAAATGTCTTCCTCTATCTTTCCGTGGTTGTATATCAACAACTTGCTTTCGTCTCTCTTTGACAATGGGAATTTTGCAATCCTCTCATCTGGCAAAGGATAATTGTAATCGCTGATTCTTATCTGTTTTACGTCCATTTCTATGTTTTGAAAAATTCTTTAAATATGCTTATATAATTTGACGGATGTCATGTCTTGATGGTATTAACCAAACTGTTTACACCAGGTAAATGGGTGGTTTACATCAGTCAAATAGGTTGATTACATCCAATAAGCAGGTGGTTTATACCAGACAAACGGCATGTTTCTGACCTGCAGACAGACTATTCTAACCTATAAACGATCTGAGTATGGCATAGAGATACAACACTGACATTGTGAGCAATACAATGTCGATAGTAATTATTGTATAGCCTTTAGAAGTATACTGAGTGGAAATGAATTCCACATCGGGAAACATCCTGTCGTAGACCCTGAGATATACGAAATACAACAGTAGTCCGACAAGCGCTCCCCAAGCAATGCCTACCAACACATCGAAAGGATAATGCATTCCGAGGTAAAGTCTCGTGTAGCAATTAATCAGAGTCCAGACTGTCATTGCAACAGTAAATTTTCTGTTTCTCACCAACAGCGCGAAAAACATTGTCAGACTGGTGGTGTTAGCTGCGTGTGATGAGAAGAAACTGAAGTCTTTGTTGCTCATATCCCCTACTGTATATATTATTCCGTCAAGCATGTCATCGTTGATAGGGCGTATCCTTCCTATCATAGGCTTGATGATAAAGTCGCAGATTCCTCCAGAGAACACCACACAACCGATTCCACACAGTATTATCAGCATTATCTTCGTCATGTTGTCATTGTTGCTTATCACGAGATAAAGCAAAGCGATATAGAGCGGTATCCATGTGAATCCGGAAGTCAACGTAACCATCAGTCCGTCGAGAAACGATGATTCGCTGCCGTTGATCATCTGCAATATGGCTAAATCTATATTCCCTGTCATTGTTGATATTTAGATTTTCTGAATTTGAGAAGCATGAAGCCATCCCTCCCTGTTGTCACCCAGCTTCACGTGTTTCCAGTCTTTCATCGAGTCATCAATGATGTCAACACGTGTTCCTTCATGTATTACAGTAACATTTTTCCCTTTATCATCAGGCACGTCTTTCAGCTGCAACGATGACACTACAACGATTGCTCCTCTCCGATTCTGATACTGGCTCTTTTGCTGATATGCACAAAATTGGGAAAGCACGAGCAGAACGGCGAAAAACATTCCTGCAAAAAAGCCGACTTTGCGTCTCGTCACCTTGACCGAAAGTAGATATAAAGCGAAGAATGCCAGAGTGAGCACTAGAGAAAAAATTGACAATGTCGCCCATGCGTCGATACCCATAAGATTGACTAGCGACTTGTACCATTGCACTAGGAACATCTCTGCCTCTGGTGTGATTTTGTCTATCGTCTTTGACTGTGCAATCTGCAGATTCAGCTTGATGTCGTCGTCGCTAGGCGACAACAAGAGTGCACGCTCATAGCTGAGTATGGCAAAAGTAATGTTGTCGGTACGATAATAGGCGTTGCCTAAGTTATAATACAAATCAGCGCTCTTCGCAGTCTTCAGCAGCTCGTTATAATCCTTTATTGCCTGCTGATAGTTGCCTTTTTTGTATTCGTTGTCAGCATTCTCCTTTGTTATAGCGGATGCTGGTAATGCTGTCAGTACCAACAAAATGAGGACGAGAAACATTTTCATTGATTTTTTCTTGCTGTCCTTCAGTGTATCTTCTATCTGTGTTATCGTATTCATTGCATCTTCGAAAATGGTGTTCATGTCATTCGACATAGAAGACTGTGAATATCGCTCAAGCTCACAGGCATCAATGATTCCGATGAACTTCGTTGACAATTCTTCTCCTACACCGTTGGCGAGCAATACACTCTCCACGTTGTTTCTGTTGAGCTCTCCGGCTGAAAGATTAAACTTCTCTTCGGCATACCCCCACATGGCTTTCAGTATGTCATCATAGAATGTGGAAGTATTTCCTTTCAGCATCGAGTCGTTGGCTGCCTTCAAGCGCTTCAGGGCAAGCCTGTTTGCAAGACGTCGCTTACTTCTCACGGTGTCCTTGCCCAAAGAGATGTATTTTCTCGATACCACGGTAAGCAGTGAGAATGTCAGGAGAATCATAATGATGAGTACCCAATATCCTGTAGAACAGAAGAACATGTCGTCGAAATCATGCGAACTGTCGAAACCTTCGTGTATAGGTTGTATATCCTTGTTGCGCAAATCAGACTGATAATCGTTCACAGACGATCCGTTGCCATCACCTTTGCCAACTTTAATGGTGAAAGGTTGGGTCTTTATTGTCTTGTATGAATTCGTATTCGTGTCAAAATAGGTGAACTCAATGGCTGGAATCGTATACTCGCCCTGATTTCTCGGCACAGCGATGAAATCGTATATCATGTTGCCTTCAAGACCATTGGCTGTCACCTTTGTCTTGTCGGTTACCTTTGGGTCATATTTATCGAAATCTTTAGGGAAGTTGACAACTGGAGTCTTGATGAGCTTCAAATTGCCCTTTCCACTTACCACGACACGCAATGTGAACGGATCGTTGGCCTTGATATCGGCCTTGTTTAGCTGCGCACTTATGTTGAATACGCCAACTCCTCCAGAGAATGATGCCGGTTTGGCGGGCAGAGGCAACACATTCAGCGTTATTCCAGGTGCCACAATGTCGCGCTTCACTTCAACATACGCCGATCCACCATTGAAAAAGGCTTCCACTGGGTCTACGTCTCTGTTCTGCTGCACTACTGATCCCTTGAACACAATGCTTGGTATCTTCAATGCTCCAGACATCTGAGGATACATTATGTACTG
This sequence comes from Oscillibacter sp., assembly GCA_963594595.1. Lineage (GTDB taxonomy): Bacteria > Bacteroidota > Bacteroidia > Bacteroidales > Bacteroidaceae > Prevotella. The sequence continues at coordinate 34,625 of CAVBFA010000005.1, forward strand.
ACTCCATGTCACGCAACGGTATGGTCTGCCATTGTGGTTTTCGATATGAAAGGATTTCTGTTGTGGCAATGGCACTTCAAGCGTGTGGAAACCTGTAAGGTCTGGCATGTCACCCTTAAGTTGGTTGAGATCTACCAGCGTATATACTTTGTATGTCAGTATAACAGGCTCCTGTTCATACACCTTGTTCTTGCTTGCACTTACCTTTATGAAGAGGTCTGAATTGCGGATTTCAGATCCTGCAGTCCTCATACGTGGCTGGTCGTCAGCTCCATTGTGCATCCTCGGCGTGCCATTTGCCGACATACTCTTGCCCGTCACCTTGATTTGTACGGAGCGTGAAGCATATTTGCGTCCGTTTGCCACTACTGTAGCTGAAGGGATTCTATACGAGCCGGCTTTCGTGGCACACAGAATATATGTGAATGTAGTTGATGATGAACTGCTTGCATGTCCGTTTATCACCTGATAGCTCGACTGAGACGAACGGTATGGACCGGTTATCACCTCGAGTACTCCAGGTATGCCGCCAAGATGCAGGTCACCGACGTCTTGCGTGTTAATCACATAAGTGAGTCGGAAATTCTCTCCCGTTTGCACGTGGGAGGGAACTGAGACGTGCAGCTCCTGGGCGTAGCACAACGATACGGCAAATGCCAATAGTATATTCAGTATAACTTTCTTCATTTTATATGATATAAGTATTTCTGGCGTATAATATAATTATCTATAGATCACCAATTCTTCTCCAGTCTCTTGGTCTGTTGTTGTTGGCGACTGCGGTTCAACCTTTCTTGAGTCTCCCGTTCCTGCTGCATGGCTGCATTAAGAAGCTGTTCTGCGTTTTCCTTGCTCATTTGCGGTTGATTCTGTTGCTGTTTATCTTTCTTCTGGTTTTTATCTTTCTGTTTTTCCTGCTTGTCTTTATTGTCTTTATCCTTGTTTTTGTCGCTCTGGTTCTGCTGTTTGTTCTTGTCGTTCTGCTTGTTGTCCTTCTGAAGTTTCTTGCAGAGTACAAGGTTATAGCGAGTCTCATTGTCTGAAGGGTTGTTGCGCAAAGACTCTGAATAAGCTTTTATGGCATCAGAATACATCTTACTGCCCTGACAGATGACGCCTATGTTATGATAAGACTTTGACTTTCTGAACTTGTTCTTCTCAATGCTCGCTGCCTTTTGGAAGAATTTTACGGCTTCCGACATCTTGTTCTGCATCATGAGGGCACATCCAAGGTTATAAAGAGCTTGCGGGTTTTCTTGATTGATTGACAAAGCCTTCCTGTATCTCACTTCCGACTCAGGATATTGCTTGGCTTTGTATGCCCTGTTGCCCTGACGGATGTAGTCTCGGTCGGCCTGTGCTGATGCAATTACGGGAATCAGCAGGAGCAATGCAATTATGTATTTTCTTATTATCTTCATCATTAGTCTCATATTACATGCTGGATGTTATTTCTTGAACAGTTTGATATTTCTGAACAGTGGGTTTTTCACTTCCAGCGTGAGTGCTTCGATTATTATAAGGAAAAGTGCCAGAAGTACAAATGTCTGATACTGCTCGTCATATTCACTGTATACGGCGTTCAACAGGTCGCCCTTCTGTAACTTTGTCAGTTCTTCGTCGAGTAAATCCTGTGCACTATTGGTGTTGTCAACATGGATATAAGAACCTCCACCAGCTTTTGCTATCTGACGGCACATATCCTCGTTGAGTACTGATACTACCTCATTGCCGTGATTGTCACGCAGGTATCCGCCATGTCCGTCAGGAATGAGTCCGCCTTTAGCCTGTCCGATGCCTAAAACGAATACGTTGATGCCCATCTTCTTTGCCTTCTTGGCTGCCTCTATGGCGCCTCCCTCGTGGTCTTCACCATCGGTTATAAGCACTATGGCCCTACCCAGATTGTCTTTCTTGGTAAAGCTGCTGCAGCACATTTTGATGGCTCCACCTATGTCTGTGCCTTGGGTGGCAATTAGCCCCGGGGTAAGACTCTGCAGAAACATCTTTGCAGACACGAAATCGGTTGTTATTGGCAGTTGTATGAATGAACTGCCCGCAAAGACTACAAGACCGACCTTGTCGTCTTTGAACCCATCGATCATATTTTCTATCAGCATCTTGCTACGGTCTAATCTAGATGGAGCAACGTCTTCAGCGAGCATGGAATTGCTTATGTCTAATGCTACCATTGCCTCTATTCCGGCTCGTTTCTCATTACTTATCTTTATGCCTGCCTGCGGACGGGCAGCAGCAATTATAAGCAATGCCAACGCCGTGAGCGTCATATAGAACTTTACAAGCGGTCTGTATTTTGAGCGTCCTGGCATCAACCCTTCTTGCAGTGCTTTGTCTACTATGCCGTTTATTTGTTTCTTCTTCCTTCTCGTCTGCACAGTCCAGATTATTATCAGAACCGGTATGACAAGCAAAAGATATAAATATTCCGGATTTTCGAATCTCAACATAATGTTATGTTTTTTGCTTATATGCTATTTCATGATTGTTGGATGTTGACTCCCAAACTTCTAACTCGTTCTACTGAACTCAGGAAGTTTGTTGTCTCTATCGTTTTCTTGTTTATGCCCTGACGGTTTTTAAGGAAGACGCCTGAATACTGTCAACCTCAGCAACATGTCGATTATCAATATCAATACTGCCGCTATGGCGAATGGGACAAAAGCTTCAGAACGCTTGGAAAAGTTTTTCGTATTCATACGTGTCTTTTCCAATTTATCGATGTCCTTGTATATCTTCTTCAGTTCAGCAGTATTTGTAGCCCTGTAGAACTGGCCGTCTGAAGTATTGGCAATACGCTGCAAGGTCTGTGTGTCGATGTCTGCACGCATATTAACGTATTTTACTGTTCCGCCCACATTGATTGGATAAGGAGCAAGGGATTTGCTTCCGATGGCGATGGTGTATACGCGGATATTATAGCTTTTGGCGATCTGAGCCGCCGTTAGTGGTGATATGTCACCCATGTTGTTACTACCGTCAGTAAGCAAGATAACGACTTTACTTTTCGTCTTGCTGTCTTTCAGACGGGCTACAGCGTTGGCGAGTCCCATTCCTATCGCCGTTCCATCCTGTATCAGAGAACGTTCAGCCAAGTCTGTCCGCACGTTCACAAGCATATTCAACAACGATTGGTGGTCGGTTGTCATTGGACATTGAGTGAAAGCCTCACCGGCAAATATAGTAAGACCGATATTGTCGTTCTCACGGTCTGATATGAAATCAGCCGCCACGGCCTTTGCTGCTTCTATTCGGTTTGGCTTTAGGTCCTGTGCGAGCATACTTGTCGATACGTCCATCGCCAAAATGATGTCGATTCCCTCAGTCTCTCTTTCGCCCCAACTGTTGCGTGTCTGCGGACGAGCGAGGACAATCACTATCAACACGAATACCAAGACGCGCAACAGATGAGGTAATTCTATCAGCCGCAACCTGAGACTCTTGTGAACATTCTGATAGGCAAACGTATCTGCCATTCGGAATGTTGGTTCGTTTTTCTTTCTGTAGAGCAGACACCATATTAGATATGGTATCAGCAGAAGGAGTAAAAACAAATATTCTATGTTTGCAAATTCCATGAAACTATCTCTACACGATTAAATAAACCTTATATATCACTACAATCAGCGCAAAAAGTGCGGCTGCAGTCAATACGACTATTGCCAGCTTCAATGTTCTGCGCTGACTCTTGACTTTCTTTTCTACTTCATTCTCTTCAACTACTATCTTTACAGGTTTCTCTTCCTCTTTCTTGGTGTCATTGATGAACGATAGCGCATTGACGAGATTCTGGTCATTCTCGTTGGTCAATACCGAATACTTTGCGAATTTCACGAGGTCTGCAGTACGGAAAAGACTAACCATCTCGTCAATCGCTCCCTCATTTTCGCCCCGGAGTCTTTCTATGATTTCTGAGCTCGTCATTTCCATAGCATCGAAATTGAAACGCTCTGCTATATATTGACGAAGAATCATTGTAAGACGGGTGTAATAGCTCTTCTGATCTTCTGATACTGCTGCCTTCTCTTCTTTAAGCTTTTCTATCTCGGTGATTGCCTTCTGATGGGCAGAAACCTTCTTGATGAATTTTATCGGTTTTATTACAGACTTGTTGGTATTTAGTCTGTTTATCAGATATGCAATTAGTATTAGCAATAATACAAACAAGATTGAATATCCGAAGATAGTTGCCCATTCGCTCCAGCTGAAAGGATTGTCCTGCACGTCTTTCGGACCATAGAACTTCTCTGAATGTACAGTATCCACAGGAACCGTCATGACTTTCAATGCGAGATCCTTGGTTTGATACGACTTTCCGTCTACCTTTATGCTTTGTGATGGAATGCAATATAATTTCTCGTCGAATGAAGTAAGCGTATATGACTTGCTGTATTTTATGAGATTATCCTCAACTCCCAATGTGTCTATATTACCGCTCTCCAGTACTTCCACTCCGGGAGTAATATATTGCGATCGTTCAAACTTAGGGAATGACACCTTATGATGCTTTTCATCAAGGGTGACACTGAGGGTCAACTTGGTCTGTTCACCTATCAATATCTGCATAGTGTCGATCTTCTGGTCAACGGTCACCTGCGACCATATCGACATTGTCAACGACACAAACAATATAGATAGAAATAATCGTTTCATCTTTGTTATAAAATCTTATGAATAAAGTATTTACGACCTCAGCTTAAAGAGTTGTATGAGGCTCTTCACATAGTCTTCATTCGTAGCAATGGAGATATTGTCAGTATTGGTTTTGCTGAACAGTCTATCGAGTGATGCTCTTCTATCCTGCCAATATTGGCGGTGTGCCTGACGTAGCTTCTTGTCGCTCGTGTCGATATACATCTCATGTGAAGTCTCGGCATCGCATATCTTGATGAGTCCCACATCGGGCAGCTCTCTTGCGAACTGGTCGTATAGTTGTATAGCCACGACATCATGCTTTTTGCAGCACACCATCATCTGCTTCTCATAATCACCTCTATAATAGAAGTCACTCAGAATGAAAGCGGTACAACGATGCTTCACGGCGCTGTAAAGGAACTGTAGAGCACAGGATATATCAGTGCGTTTGCTCTCTGGATGAAAGTCAAGCATCTCGTGGATTATATACAATATATGCTTTCTTCCTTTCTTAGGCGGAATATACTTTTCTATCTTGTCAGAAAAGAACACTACTCCAATCTTGTCGTTATTCTGTATCGCACTGAAAGCCAATGTTGCTGCAATCTCTGTTGCCTTGTCACGCTTTGTCTGCATACGGGTGCCAAAGTCAAGAGATGCGCTGACATCAATAAGCAGCATAACGGTAAGCTCTCGCTCTTCTTCATAGACCTTCACGTATGGTGAATTCATTCTGGCTGTGACATTCCAGTCTATATCTCGCACGTCATCGCCATACTGATATGCACGCACTTCGCTAAAGGCCATTCCTCTTCCTTTAAAGGCAGAGTGATATTGGCCTGCAAATATATTATTGCTAAGTCCGCGAGAATGGATTTCAATCTTGCGGACCTTCTTCAACAAATCCTGAGCTTCCATCAAGGAACCTCCACTTTATTTAATATCTTACTTATAATCTCCTCTCCTGTCACGTTGTCTGCCTCAGCCTCGTATGAAAGACCAATGCGGTGACGCAACACGTCATAGGCTACAGAACGTACATCCTCTGGTACCACATAGCCTCTGTGATTGATAAACGCATACGCTCTGGCAGCCTTGGCCAGATTGATGCTGGCACGAGGACTTCCTCCAAAAGTTATCAGCGGCTTGATCTTCTCCAGTCCATAGCGATCAGGATAACGTGTCGCAAACACGATATCTGCGATATATTGTTCGATCTTTTCGTCGAGATATACTTGATTAACTATTTTTCTGGCATTGAGTATCTCTGAGGCTTCCACAACAGGCTTGATATCAACCTTCAGGCCATTGAGATTCTCTCTGATAATCTGCTTCTCCTCTTCGATAGTAGGATAATCTATTATCACTTTCAACATAAAGCGGTCTACTTGTGCCTCTGGCAACTGATATGTTCCCTCCTGCTCTATAGGGTTCTGAGTGGCCATTACCAGGAAAGGACTTGGCAAATCAAACGTGGTACTACCGATTGTCACTTGATGTTCCTGCATAGCCTCGAGTAATGCGCTCTGCACCTTTGCCGGAGCACGGTTAATCTCATCTGCAAGAATGAAGTTTGAGAATACCGGACCTTTCTTCACTTGGAAGCTTTCTGTCTTCTGAGAATATATCAATGTACCAATAACATCTGCCGGCAATAGGTCAGGTGTGAATTGGATGCGGCTGAATTCAGTGTTTACGAGTTGGGCCAGGGTCTTTATGGCAAGGGTCTTTGCCAATCCCGGTACACCTTCCAACAATATATGTCCATCGCTCAGCAGACCAATAAGCAGGCTGTCCACCAAGTGTTTTTGTCCCACAATGACACCTTCCATGCCACGCTTGATGCTTGTAATAAAAGCACTTTGCTGTTCAATCAGAATGTTTAGCTCTCTAATGTCTATAACTTCTGCCATGATTTTCGTTGTATATTTTGTTAAAATAAGTGTTCCAAATCTCTTTATACCGCAAAAGTAATAATTTTAAATGCGGTTATAAGAGATTTAGAACATAAATAATATTAAAATGAGTTGACAGGCGCTTAATTTTAAGAAACTTTGTTATTCGCAGCTTTCTTCTTGAGTTTAAGTTTAGGAATATTTATAGTTTCGCCAACTTTTACCTCAGATTTGCCGTTGTGTACCTGAAGGTAACATTCCATCCCTTCTCCAAGATAACGGCGTGCCAGAACTTTCATCGTTTGGCCTTCCTTCACTTTCACAGTTCGATCCGTACCTTCTATCACATAAGCCCCAGTCTTAACCATCCTTTTTGCACTTTGGATATCGGAATTCTCAGTTGTTGGAATATGGTCTTGGACATCATTTATTTTAGTCTTCTCCTTTTTCTCAATACCGTCTTTCTCTGCAATATTCCCCTTTGCTGCTATGGTATCGGCAGCCTTTGACACAGCAACCTTCTGATAACCGTTTTTCTTTGATGGAAAAGCCTTTTTGACAATCACTACTTTACTGGCAGGAACGCTTCTTTCACTTTTACCTCCAAGATACAAACCCGCAACAAAAGCCAATGCAATGAATGACAATGCAAGCAAGGAAAAAAGAACGATTTTCAAATTCCCTGTTTTCTTATGCGCATTCTTTCTGTCACCTTCAGGAATTCCTGTAGCGGTATCTGCCATTTGAGACTGTCCTTGTGCATTCCCAGCCTCAGCTTCATCTGTAGCCAGGAGAGGCTTTTGTAGCTTTTCCCTCTTGTCAGCGACATTTTCGGCTGAATCAGGAAATGTCTTGCCAACAGCATTTGCGTTATCATCAGCCTGCACAGCTAACGGCAATGGCTGATTATCAATTGGCTCTTTCTCTTTTTCTGTTTCCGAATCTGGAGTTTCTTCAGAAACCGGCGATAAATCATCTTCTGTTTTGAAGGAAATGCGAGATACTGCTTCATTATCAGCATGCATCTGAGCGACGGTGTTGTCAGATTGAGAATTTTGAGAGCCTAGAGTATCTGTTGAATTATCCAGGATAGATTCGTCTTCATTAGCAGCTTCATGTGCGGCTTCAACTATGGCGTCATCCGACTGAATCTCATGCTCAATATCCGATTCAGCCCCACAATGGGTATCAATACCATAATCAACTGACAATCTGGAGTTTTCTCCACTATCCGACATGTTATCAACTGGTGTGATAATATCAGATTCACTAACCTTATTATCAGTATTCTCGTTTTCTGTTTCTACGTTTTCGTTTGGCATACTTCCAAACTCAACTCCATCGTTCAGTTCAACTGTTTCGAACTGTGAAAATGGCTTGTTAACCATTTCCTTCAGCGAATTTTCAGGTGTGAAAGTTATTTTCGTATGACCATCGATCAACACTCTCTCGCCCGTATTCACGTCAACGCTCTCGCGGTCTCTGACTTCGATAAGCTTGAAAGTGCCCAATCCCTTTATCTTTACAAGTTTGTCAGCCTGCAGACCATCATGGATTACGGCAAAGAAGGCATCAAGATAGTTCTCTGCTTCAGAAATCCGTATGTTCTTCTTCTTCGCGAGCTGACTGGCGATGTCTTTCATCAATATCTTGCCCATCTATTACAGTCCTCCATTTTTTATTTTTTCCTTTATAGTGGTCGAGGGCTTGAAAGACAGTACCAATTTCGGTGGGACGAGCATTCTCTTCTTTGTGTTCGGCGAGACCATGATTCGCTCCATGCGTTTCTTTACTTCAAAAGAACCGAAATTGTTGAATGATACCATGTCGCCCTTTTGGAAACACTCGTTCATCACGTCAACGAGCGTGTATGTCAGCATTTGGGCATCATCAGAATCCAAACCTGTACGCTTGGTCACTTCAGCAATGAAACTTTTATTGTTCATATAGTTTCTCCTTATACACATTTATGCCCTTCCCAATACGGTGGCATATACATCAAACTCTTCAGATCCGGTGATTTCTACTAAGTAGAATTCTCCGATTTCCAATTCCATTCCGTCATGGGTCTCGATGAGAACCTCCGGGTCTACCTCTGGTGAGGAGTATTCGCTGCGCGCAATGTAATAATCGCCTTCCCTGCGGTCTATAATAACTTTCAGTTTCTTTCCGATTTTCCCTGCTTCAAGCTCAGCGCTGATACGCTCCTGTACACGCATAAGTTTATCAAGACGGCATTGTTTCACGTCATCAGGAACGTCATCTTCATAATGCTCAGCACTATAAGTACCCTCTTCCTCAGAATATGCGAAGGCTCCCATGCGTTCGAATCTTGCCCATTTAACAAACTTCACCAGCTCGTCAAAATCCTCGTCGGTCTCGCCAGGGAATCCCACCATCAACGTAGTACGGATGCAAATCCCCGGAACAGCCTCTCTGAGTTTCTCAATCAGTTTGTATGTTTCTTGGCTTGACGTGTTGCGCCGCATCGCAGTCAGCATATGGTCAGACACGTGCTGCAAAGCGATGTCAAGGTAATTGCACACGTTATCGTGGTTTCTAATTACATCCAACAATTCAAACGGGAAGTTGTTAGGATAGGCATAATGCAACCTTATCCATTCTACTCCCTCAATATTTGCCATCCTCTCTACTAGTTCAGCGATGCTTTGCCTGCCATAGAGGTCCACTCCATAATATGTAAGCTCCTGAGCGATAATCTGGAATTCTTTCACACCCTCCTTGACGAGTGTTTTCATCTCTGCAATGATATCTTCCATTGGACGGCTCTTGTGCTTTCCTGTGATAATAGGTATGGCACAATACGCACAATGGCGGTCACATCCCTCGCTGATTTTTATGTATGAATAATGAGCGGGGGTGGTCTTTTGCTTAAATGATCCGTCCGCACATGACGATAGAGTTGTTTTCTCGCTGACAAACCCTTTTGCGGCACCCAAATCATCTAGCAGATCCTTGAAGTCGAACTTGCCATAAAACTTGTCCACCTGTGGAATTTCTGCTGACAATTCTTCCCGGTAACGTTGTGACAGACAACCCATTACAAATAATTTATCAAGCAAGCCCTCATCTTTGGCTTGAGCGAACCGGAGAATCATCTCTATGCTCTCCTCTTTAGCGTCGCCTATGAATCCACATGTATTTATTACAGCTATCTCTCCCTCAGGATAGTCGCAGTCATGGGTACATGTGTAACCGATTCTCTTGAAACGTCGCATCAGGGACTCCGTATCTACAAGATTCTTGGAGCACCCCATGGTTATGAAATCTATCTGATTGCGTATCACTTGTCTGTATCGAATAATGAGTCTACGAATTGTTTCTTGTCAAAAATCTGAAGGTCGTCAACACCCTCACCGAGCCCTATGTATTTCACAGGCACTTTGAGCTGGTCTGATATTCCTATCACTACGCCGCCCTTTGCCGTACCGTCGAGTTTAGTTATGGCAAGGCTCGTAATCTGAGTAACGGCAGCAAACTGTTTTGCCTGCTCAAAGGCATTCTGTCCCGTAGAGCCGTCGAGTACGAGCATCACCTCATCCGGTGCGGTCGGCATGAGTTTCTTGAGCACATCCTTTATTTTCTTCAGCTCGTTCATTAGTCCCACCTTGTTGTGGAGTCTTCCGGCCGTGTCAATGAGCACCACGTCAGCATCATTTGCCATAGCAGAGCTTAACGTGTCGTAAGCCACGCTTGCGGGGTCAGCACCCATCTGTTGTTTCACTACAGGCACGCCAACTCTTTCTCCCCAGATGCACAACTGCTCTACGG
>CAVBFA010000006.1:0-12123 GCA_963594595.1 Oscillibacter sp.
TATCTGTCCTTCGGGATGACCTTGCTATGTTTGAAAGGTAATATGTAAATTCTTCCTTTATTCTTTGTCTGGAATCCATTTTTCTTAATGATTAGTAATGTCTCCTTGCGAGAAGTTTTCCGAGAGGGTAGAAATAACCTCATTGATTTTATCAATTTGCCCTAAAAGCAATTTCTTCTTATTCTGTTCCATCATTTTTAAATTCTTCGAACCGCACTAAGTCGGTCAGTTCAACATCTAATATTTTAGCAATCTGCATCAGATTACCTAAGTCTGGTTGACTTGAATTGGTACACCATTTTGATATGGTTGTTTGGTCTTTACCTAATTGTTCTGCCAACCATTTGTTCGTCCGTTGCTTTTCTGCAAGAACTACTTTTAGCCTATTTAAATTTTTATTTGCCATATAGTAATCGTTTCTCTTGGCAAAGATACAGCTAATTTCTCTATATAAAGAAAATCCAAATAAAATTTATAGCTTATTTGCAACAAAATGAATTAAATTCTATTATAATGCATGTGTTTCTTGTTTTTTGCTTAATTAAAATGCATTCATATTTGTACCAAGAAATGCTAATTTATTGACTATCAATATAGTTTGCATTTCCGAGGAGGTAAAATAATAACTTGGTACGATTTGAGTAAGAAATGTAACATCCCAATATGGTGTTAACCTCATCTATAGACATGAGGCTCAAATCATACCAATTTATTTTTTCACCGTCACTAAAACAAATGTTTTCTTCTTGGTGTTAGAAATAGTGTGTATATTTGCATAACAAATAGAAACATACAAAAAACAAAAAAATCTTGCCATGAGTACAGTAATATATCCATCACCGATTTTCGGACCGATACACAGTCGCCGACTCGGTGTTTCTTTAGGTATCAACCTTATGCCAGCCGACGGAAAGGTGTGCACATTCGACTGCATCTACTGCGAATGCGGCTTCAACGCCGACCACCGCCCCACCCTGCCACGCCCCACTCGTGAGGAAGTGGCTACTGCCCTGGAAGCCAAGCTGAAGGAGATGGCAGAAAACGGACCGAAGCCCGACGTGCTGACATTCGCCGGCAACGGTGAACCTACGGCGCATCCGCATTTCGCCGAAATAATTGACGACACGATAAGACTGCGCGACAAATACTGTCCACAGGCAAAGGTATCGGTATTGAGCAACAGCACCATGCTCCACCACAAGCAGGTGCACGAGGCTCTGATGCGCATTGACAACAACATACTGAAACTCGACACCGTAAGCATAGAATACATCAAGAATGTGGACCGTCCGCAGCAGCCGAGCTACAACGTGGAGGACATCATCGAGAGCCTCTCCGCCTTCAAAGGCCATGTCATAATCCAGACGATGTTCATGAAAGGACAAACAGACGGCGTGGACATGAGCAACGTGAAGGAGGAATACATCGAACCGTGGCTCAAGGCTGTGGAGCGCATCAAGCCGATGGAGGTGATGGTATACACCATCGACCGCGAAACTCCGGCAAAGGGTCTGCTGAAGGCCACCCACGAGGAGCTTGACGGCATACGCGACCGCGTGATAGCCATGGGAATACCATGCACGGCGTCATATTAAATCCCAATTAAAACCCAAACACAATCATGAACAGTATATTCCTCGCCGCCACCTCGACCATCAAGGAAATCGAGAAGGTTCCCGAACACTCCGTGAAGGAGCTGCTCGACAAGGCTCATCTGAACATCCGGTTCGAAGACGCCATAATCTTCGGCATAAAGCTCGTCGTGATATACATCATCGTGAGGGTGCTCTCGGCGATAGCCAAATACCTGTTCCGCCATACGATGCGCAAACAGGCGGAGAAGGGAATGGACGTGACGAAGGTGATGTTTCTGCGACAGATAGTGGTCACGGCGATATACATCATCGGATGCGCCTCGTTCCTCTCGCTCATACCGGGAATGGAGAAGATAAGCAACTCCATACTCGCCAGTGCAGGAATCCTCGCCATGGCGGTGGGTCTGGCATCACAGGAGGCACTGTCGAACATCGTAGGCGGACTGTTCATCATCTTCACCCGCCCGTTCAAGGTGGGCGACTTCATACGGGTTGACGACGACGTGGTGGGAACGGTGATTGAGATAACGCTGCGCCACACCATAATACGCAACGTGGAGAACCGCATGATTCTGATTCCTAACAGCAAGATAAACTCTGCCACGATAATAAACTCCTCGTATGGCGACAGTTCCACCTGTGCGTTCATCGACATTGGCGTGTCTTACGACACCAACCTGGACGAGGCGATCGACGTGATGCGGCAGGAGATAATGAAGCACCCGCAGCTTTTAGACCACCGCACGGAGGAAGAGAAGAAGGCGGACGCACCTGTGGTAGTGATACGAGTGGTGAATCTCGGCGACTCTGCCATAACGCTGCGTGCATGGGCTTGGGCGGCAACGGCTGTCAACGCCACGGTGATGAAATATGACCTCTTGAAGAGCATCAAGGAGCGATTCGACAAGGAGGGCATCGAAATACCATATCCTTACTACAACCAGATAGTAAAAACGAATTGACGGGCAGACTCCTTACTCGTCCGCCCGTCAATCCGTATACTTGCCCAAACGCCTTGTAAAAGGCAAAAGGCTGCAAGCAGTTAAAAACAAACGGTCTAATGCCGATTAGAGATTATTCCCAATCGGTCATTAGGCCGTTTAGAGTTTATTTCATATCCACATAAGGATTACTTCATATCCACATAAGGTATCTTGTCCATGTCGCCATAGTCAAGATTCTCTCCGCCCATGCCCCAGACGAACATATAGTTGCTTGTGGCAGAAGCGCAGTGTACGCTCCACTCCGGAGACATCACAGCCTGCTCGTTGTGCAGCCAGATTACTCGGGTCTCCTGTGGCTCTCCCATGAAATGGGCGATGGAGTTACCCTCCGGCAGATTGAAATAATAGTATGCCTCCACACGACGGCCGTGGGTATGGGCTGGCATAGTGTTCCATACAGAACCGGGAGCCAACTCGGTGAGTCCCATCTGCAACTGGCATGGACCGCCCTTGCCGCCGTTCTTCTCAGAGAGCACGTTATTGACAATCAGCTGGTTGATGACGCGGTCGTTGCTCTCTTCCATCTTTCCGGCATGGAAGCTGTTGGAGTTCAGGCACTTCAGCTTCTTGGCGCGAGCTGCGTCGTTGCATACTATCATCTGTGTAGGATATGCCTTGTGGGCTGTAGTGGAATTGATATAGAACTTTGCAGGGTTCTGTGCGTCCTTGCTTGCAAAGGTGATTTCCTTTGAACCGCGGCCCACATAGAGAGCATCCTTGAAATGCAGTTCATACTGCTTGCCGTCAACGGTCACCACACCAACGCCCTTGCTGGTGTTGATGATTCCCACCTCACGGTTGTAGCAGAAATATGGTGCCTTCAGAGGGTCGATGGCTTCAAGCTTCAACACTTCGCCTACTGGCACTGCTCCACCGAAGACGAGACGGTCGTACATTGAATATGTGAGGTGTATCTTGTTTGCCTCCATCACATTCTCCATTGTGAACGCACTGCGCAGACGGTCGGTGTCGTATGTCTTCACGTCCAATGGATTGCAAGCCGTCTGGATAGAATAATCTGTCTGTGCATTGGCACACAGAGTGGTAGCCGCAAGGGCGGCTGTAGACAACAATAGTTTCTTCATTATCTTGATAAGTTTTATTATGATTTGTATTTTATGAGATCTGCCACATTGTATGGCAGACCCGCCTGTTTCAATTAGTCTTTCTTTGCCTCCCGGTCTTCCTTCACGATTCGTCTGTTGTTGATGAACATGAGGGCGAGGGTTATCAACGTCAATACTCCCATACCGAGATACTGCAGTTTGATGCCACGATAGATCACCCAACCGAAAAGTGAAGAAGCGAAATCGAGCGCACCGCCGGAGAATCCTTCGGGTATCTCGGCTGCCTTGTCGCCAGTGGCATCAAACACATGCTTTGCAGCCATTGTGAAGTCGGGTGCCATGTCGGTAACGAAATACAGACCGATGACGAGAGCCACGAGACCGATGATGAGCGTCTTCACCACATTGCCCTTGGTGAACGGCAATACCATCGGGAAGAGGTAGAACATTCCGGCAAGCGACGCCAGCGGCAGGAACTGGTTGCCGGGCAGGAACACTGCCAAAGCGAGAATCACGGGAATGAGGATTATAGACACCACGAGGGTCGTAGGATGTCCGATAACGAGAGCCGGACTCATGCCGATATGCACCTTCTTGCCGTTGAACTTGGTCTTCACCAGCTCTTGTGTCTTCTCAGAAATAGGCTTCAGTCCTTCGATGAAAAGCGAGGTGATACGGGGGATGAGTTCCATCACGGCTCCCATGGTGACACCGAGGAAGAGAATCTTCTTGATGTCGAGCTGTGCTGCCCATCCGATGAGCATACCCACGATCACTCCCAGAACGAGTGGCTCGCCGAGCACGCCGAACTTCTTTTTGAGTCCTTCAGCGTCGATGTCGAGCTTCGAGAAACCGGGGATGAGGTTGAGCAACTTGTCGAGCACGATGGCGAAAGGCATGAAGCTCTGGCAGAACGGCTGAGGAATGGAGATTCCTTCGAGGTCGTAGTATTTCTGGAATTTCTCTGCCGTCAGGTCTGCACATACCAGAGTGATGATATAGCATACGATGGCAGCGAAATATCCCCATAGCAGGCTCTCGCCCATAACGAAATATGCCACGGCTCCGATAAAGGCGAAATGCCAGTAGTTCCAAAGGTCGATGTTCACCGTGCGTGTGGTCTTGGTGATGACCATCAGGAAGTTCACTCCCAGACAGATAGGGATGATGA
The DNA here is from genome assembly GCA_963594595.1 of Oscillibacter sp. GTDB lineage: Bacteria > Bacteroidota > Bacteroidia > Bacteroidales > Bacteroidaceae > Prevotella. The sequence continues at coordinate 4,838 of CAVBFA010000006.1, forward strand.
GTGCTCCCACTGCGGTGTTGTATGCCACGGCAGCTGCTGCCGGCCAACCCATATCAAAAACGTTGAGCTGCAGATGATAGATGTCAGAGATTCCCTTCAGCGGGTCGTTGAAATTAGTGGTCAGCAATGCCGTCACCACTCCCAGTCCTACGAATCCCACACCGACAAAGAGTCCCGACTTGAGCGCCTTGCCGAATTTCATACCGATACACAGTCCGATGATGGTGAAGATGATAGGCATCATCACACTTGCACCCAGACTGATAATGTAGCCGAATACTTGTTCCATTGTATTTTCTTGTTTATGTTATCTAAGATTTGTATGTTAGTAGAATATATAATCGGGGGCAAAGTTAGGCAAAATATTTGAATAAGCATCTTTATTATTGTAAAAAGTAACATTAATAAATTAAGAGCGAACAAGAACGACGGCAAAAGGTAAATGACGTTAAAAGATAAGAGTATACAGTTCTGAATCAGTCGGAACACATGATAAGCAAAACGGGCATGGGGCAGGGCATAAAAAAACATAGCCCCTGCCATCACGGTAGAGACTATGCACATTTTTATTGCTTATGATCGGCGAAATCTCAAAAAGTCATATAGCCGATTTTCTTTTCACATGTTTAAACCTTACCTTTAATTCTTTATTGCGTTGTCATTTATTTGTTGATTTTCATTGTCTTCACACCGTCAGCCGTACGGATGGAGATAATGTTCACGCCCTTGGCGAGTGGCAGCGTTGCTGTGTCACCGGCATTGAGCTTAGCCTCGGCGAGACACATTCCGCTTGGTGTGCATACGCTGACGTTGCCTGCCATACCGCCTACTACGACGGCGTTGCCCTCAACACGGAATTTCATGTCAGCATTGGCTGCGACGATGGAAGCCGACTCTCCGTTGTATACTCTCACGTTGTCGATTGCCATGTGCTGTGCGAGCTTGCCCTTATACTGCCATGCGATATATACCGGTGTGGTGTCATCAGTGAAGCAATTTGTGATGTCGTATACCTTATGCTCCGGCTTCGTTGTCTCACCGTCAGCAAGGTCATCGGCGGTATATCCCTTCAGTGTTTCGATAGGTGCCCATTCCACTGCGTTGTATGAATAGTATACTCCAGCCTCGGAGCTCTTCTTTGTAGTAGCGTTGTAGTCAATGTCAAACTCCAGGAATGTCTTCTCACCGTCTTTCAGTTCTCCGCGAACGAGTGGTGGTGTGTCGAGAACCGCCCATACCAGTGTGTATCCTGCCACTGCTGATGATATAGAAGCGAATTCGCCATCAAAGTTGCTGCTTGTGACAGGCAGCTCATACCAATTGTCGAAGCGCCACAGATACTGGTCCTGCATCTTGCCGTCGAGTTTCTCGATAATCCAGTTTTCCGGTGTCAGTCCGCCGGTGAAGTCTTCTGAGAACGGCAGCGAGTATGTCGGTCTGTTGCCCTTTGCCATTGTCTCTACTGCCGGCAGCGACTCCACGCCGTCGGCATATACAGCCTTCACGGCATAGTCGTAGTAGCCGTCGGGTGACTGCTGCTCGGTGAATGTAGTTCCGTCAGTCTCTCCCAACTTGGTGTTGCCACGGTATACGGCATAGTTCTTGAGAGCGAATTCAGACTCTACAGGAGCGTTCCATGTCATCGTGAGATTGCCATTGTCTTCGTATTTCGCCGTGAGTCCTGTTGCAGGGAAGCGAGTGCCGATTGCCACGCAGGCTGTTGCCAGCTCTCTGTCTGAGATGCCTGTAGGATATTCATAGTTTGCCACCACCTGGTATGTGTAAGCACCTTTAGGTTTGCCGGTCTGCTCCAGGCTCATCTCTTCCATAAATCCTGCCACCATGGCATTGTTGCAATATACGGTGTAGTTCACAGGCTTGCGCTCGCCTTCAGGAGCCTTCCATGAGATTGCCACGTTATACTTGCCGGGAGTGTCGCTCTCTGTATACGACAGCTGCACGTCGGTTGGAGGATTGATGGTAGGAGTCTTGATATCCACATTGATTTCAGCCTTCTCTGAAGTCAGGTTCTCTGTGTTCGACACTGCCTCTACAGCATATACGTGGTTGCCGGGCAACTTGTCGGAAAGGTCGGTGAACGTAGTGGCATGCAGGTTTTCGGCGATACGCTCGTCATCGAGATACACGTTGTATGCCTCTGCTGGCGCAGCATTCTTGTCGCCGACGCTCTTTGAGAGCTCTATATCGTCGATAGCCCAGGCGAAGAAGAGTCCGGTATCTGGGTTGTCAGGGTCGCTCACTCCCTGGAAAGCGACGATAGGGTCGCCCTTGGAAGCATCGCCGAGATATACCTTCACTTTCTGGAAACCGCTCTGGCTCACCATATCAGTGGTAGCGTCCCAAAGGATTTCCCATGTGGCGCCGTCGTCGTGGCTCACCTTAACGTAGTAGTGGTCCGGGAATGTCTCATCCTCTGCATATTCGAGGAGCATAGGGTCTATATACGAATAGAAGGTGAGATATTCAGCTCCGGGTGTCTTTGGCAAATAGAGCCATTCGTCCTGCACAGCCGAAGATTCGTCTTCATGAGGTGCGTTCATGTCCATATAAAGCACCGCGCTCTTCTTGCCGCCATGCACGAATATGTATCTTGATTCATCGTCGATTCCCTCTTCTTCCATCTCTGCTGATGGGAATTGGAACCATGTGTTCATATAATAATCGGTGTTGGTGGTTTTCTGGCTCCATCCCTCCGACGGGAAAGTCTCTCCCTCGAAGTCCTCAGTGAGCAGAGCCTGTGTCTGCACCGGGTCTTCCCAAGTGAGCACCACCTTATTATATACGGCGTCTGCCTTGAAGTTTACCGGCTTCTGTGGCGCAGAGGTCTGTGCCGAAGCGGCGAGAGTGAATGCCATTGCCGAAGTGAGGGCAAAGGAGCGCAACCAAGTGGCTGCTGTGTGTGAGTAGAAGTTGTGTTCCATAATCCCAACTGTTTAGGTTATTAATTTCTTGTTATGTTGCAAATATACGACTTACAACTGAAAATTAACGGATTATGGGTGCTTTTCGGTTACTAATTCCCGAAATAGTAACCAAAAAGTGAATAAAATGAAAGTTTTCGCTATTCCTTAGATAACTTTTGATAGATTGAAGGCTTCATTCCTGTCACTTTAGTAAAGACGGAAATGAAGTTTGCCTGCGACTTGTATCCAACGCTTTCTGATATCGCCTTGATGGTGTACCCGCCATAATGCTCTACATCAGCAAGGCGACGCATAGCTTCTTTTATGCGGTATTCATTGAGGAAAGAACGGAAATTCTTGCCGTATCCCTCGTTTATGGCTGCCGAAACATAGCGGGAGTTGGACCCTACGAGCGATGCAAGGGTCTCGATGCCGAACTCACTGTTGCAATATTCCTTTGTATCGCCCATTACCCGCTCTACCTCCTGCAGCAGGGAGATGCGCTGGTCGGTGGTGAGCAGATGTGTCACTTCCTTGTCTCCATCGCATGGCGAATCGCCTGTGGTAGGTTGCGGGGCGCTGACTGGCGTTTCTCCGGGCTTGGCGTTGAGATACTCCTGACTGCGGTTATAGAGTTCAAGATAGGCAGTGCGCAAGAGCGCCTTTTGTCGGTAAAGCACTACCATTAGCACTATTACTATAAGGGAAGTCAATATCAGCGTCATTATCCACCGCCACTGCATCTGAATCATCTCCTCACGGTTCTTTTTCTCTTGGGTGAGCAAAGAAATCTTACTGCTGCTTGCCTCTGCCTCGTATAAGAACTGTGCATTTTTCATCGCATTGAACTCCCCTTTGCTGTAAATCGAGTCGCGAAGCTCCACATAGCGTGTCTTATAGCGCATCGCCCTGGCAGCGTCTCCCTTCTGCCGATAGGCTTCAGAAAGGTTTTGGAGAGACTCCGCTAACAGGTCTGTATTGCCTGTTCGCACCGATTTATCCGCATTTTCTTCAAGATAAACGATTGCAGAGTCAGGCTGATGGATATCAAGGAAGATCTGTGCCACACAAGAGTTCACAGCCTCAAGACAGGCATCACCGAGCTTGTTCCTGCCCGCATATGAGAGAGCAGAACGATAATAATCCAAGGCTTTCTGATGTAGTCCCTTGAAATTGAGGATGAGTCCTTGACACATCAACTTGTTGAAATGATATTCTGGAGTATTTTCCTTGTTCTGTTGCAACGCCTGAAGATATTTCTCGGCTTCTGATATTCTGCCTACGAAACAGGTGGCACCGATAAGATTGTTGAGCACACGGTTTCTCACCACCTTTGCCTTGACAGAAGAGCAGGCGATACTGTCTGCCTGCTTATAGAAACGGATGCCCATCTCATAGTCGCCGTTTGAACTGTATAGATTGCCGATACCCATATATATCTGGGTGGTGAGCAGCGGATAGGAATGTCTCTCGCTGAGCTTCAAAGCTTCGAGATACTGCTTCATGGCAAGGGAATACAGTCTGTCGGAATAGTATATCTCTGCCGAATGGTATAAGGCATCGGCACACTTGCGCTTGTCCGGCTCTGAGATGTCGGCGGCATAGCGACAAGCCACAGCAGAGTATGCGGCAAGAGCCTTCGTCTTGTCGCCTTTCGTTTCGTATGCCTGTGCCACGGCAAATGCCTGCGTCATGGATTTGCCGTAAAGCTGACGATAGCCATCTGACTTTACGGAGGTATTTGCAAGACACGCACAATGCGCCAGCACGAGGACCAGGAGCAATGCGAAACGGTGTTTGTTCTGCGGTAGATAAGTGGTCATTCTCATTTCAATGGGCTAAATTACGAAATATATTACAAATATCAAGTGTTTTTCATAAGGATTTTTATTCCGAACAGCCATCAGGCGCTTTATGGAAGCATTTTCTGACCGCCAGCTATCTGGACAAGAGAAGGCCGGCATACCTCAATACAACGAAAATAGGGAACTAACCTCGCGGCCAATTCCCTAAAAAAAACCATGCTATGAAAAAATATTAGGTATGATTTACATTTTGCTTATGATTCCAATCTTCGATGCCTCAAGGAAGGAAACGATAGTGTTTACCTCCTTGCCTGGCGGCACCTGTTCCTTGATCTGGTTTATTGCGTCGAACACGCTTGTCTGTCCGTGGAACACGAGTCGATAGGCGTTGGCGATATGGCTTACCACCTTTGATTCGATACCCGAATTGTTGAGAAGAGTCTCATTGACTCCACCGTAACGGACAGGGTTGTCGGTGGCAACAATGAACGGAGGCACGTCTTTGCTGACACGCACACCGCCGGTGACCATCGAAGCTCCACCCACACGCACGTTGGCATTGATGATAACACCAGACGAGAAGATTACAGCACTGTGGATTTCGCAGTCGCCGGCAATTTTCGTACCATATCCGAAAGTACAGTAGTCGTCTACCTTCGTGTCGTGTGACACGTGTACGCCTTCCATGAAGAAGTTGCGGTTGCCGATACGTGTCTCGCCGTTCTTGAATGTGGCACGGTTGATGACAACATTCTCACGGAAGATGTTCTCGTCGCCGATAATCAGCGGTGTGTCGTCACCACTGAAATTGAAGTCCTGTGGCTCCGCACCGAGCACGGTGTTCTGATAAACCTTGTTGCCCTTTCCCATATGTGTGCCCTTCATGATGCTCACGTAAGGATAGATAACGCAGTCGTCGCCGATGACAACGTCGTCCTCGATATAGGCGAAAGGATAGACGGTGACATTCTTGCCCAACTTTGCGCCAGGGGCTATATATGCTTTTTCACTTATCATGATATACAAGTTTAAATGGTGTGTAACTTTAGTTTCTTCCTCCGCCAAGAGCGTAGTAGAGGTTCACAACAGCCTGCATCTTGTAGAAATCGTCTGCCACCTTGGAGAGCTGTGCGTTGAGCAGACTCTGCTGTGCGGTGATCACCTCAAGATAGGTGCTGCTGCCCTCGTTGAAGAGAAGCTTGGTGTATTCCACATTCTTTGTGAGACTCTCCACCTGCTTCTGCTCCAGCTTCGACTTCTCGTCAGAAGAGTTGTAGAGCACCAGAGCGTTGCTCACCTCGCTGCCGGCAGAGAGCACGGCATTCTGCCATGTGTTGTATGCCTGTTCCTGCTTTGCCTTTGCCACCTTGAGTCCTGCGATGAGCTGTCCGTGGGCGAAGATAGGCTGCACGAGGCTACCTACTGCGTTCCAGAGCATCTTGCCCGGGTTCACGATACCGGCACCGCTATTGTTTGTGTAGGCACCTGATCCGCTGATGGTGATGCTTGGATAGAAGCGTGAACGAGCCTGGTTGGTGTCGTAGAAGCACTGTGCGAGCGACATCTCGGCGTAATGCACGTCGGGACGGTTGCTCAGGAGCTGCACGCCGATGCCGGTAGAGAATTCCGACGGCAACGACTGCTCATCGAGCTTTCCGCGGCTGATTGTCTGTGCCGGCTGACCGAGCAGGAGCGAGAGAGAGTTCTCAACCTCGCGGATCTGACGCTTCAGGTCGGCTGCCTGTGCCTGTACCGAATAGTAGTTGGACTCGGCGCTCTGCACACCGGTCTCCTTCACACGTCCCAGTTCCTTCTGGAGCTTCATGATTTCCCATGTCTCCTTGGTGAGGTTTGTCATGTTGTCTACGAGTTCCAACTGCTTGTCGAGCATCATGAGAGTGTAGTACATGTTGGCGATGTTTGAAATCAGACCAGTCTGCACCACAAGCTGATAATCCTTTGTGGCGAGCAGCGACATCTGTGCGCTGCGCTTCATGTTGAGCAGATTGCCGAAGAGGTCGATGCTCCAGCTTGCCTGCACAGGCAGTGAATATGTCTTCGTTGCCTTGTTGCCGTCCCAAGAAGAGATTACTCCCTGTGGCGAGAAGGTGAACGACGGCACAAAAGCGAGCTTTGCCACCTTGAGCTGCTCCTCCACCATCTTCACATTGAGGGCGGCATTGAGCATATTGGTGTTGTGAGCCAGTCCCTGCTCGATGAGCGACTGCAGCTGCGGGTCTGTGAAGACGCTGCGCCAAGGCAGGTTGCCGAAGCTCGTGGTGTCGCTCACGGCGAGAGTGTCGGCAATGGAGGCGGAGTCGCGCACCAGACCCTTCACGTTCACGTCGGGACGCTCGTATTTATTGTATATTCCGCAGCTGCCAAGCAACAGACCGGCAGAGGCGAAAGCTATAATACTCTTGATCTTCATATAGATAATGTATTTTTATAATCCCGGACCCAAAGGAGGATTGCCCCTCCGATGGACCGGATATATTATTTTATTTCTTTGAGCTCTTGTCGATCTGTGCCTGCAGCGCGCCAGCCACGTATGGGT
>CAVBFA010000006.1:12133-17568 GCA_963594595.1 Oscillibacter sp.
GTATGGGTTGGTATACTGTTTCACCTCAGAGTCAACAGAAGCATTGTCGCCCTCGAACTCGATAGGCTTGATCTTCTCCTGCAATGTCTGGAAGATATAGAACAACGCCGGAACGACCATAATCTGGCAGAGCATACCGATGAGCATACCGCCGACGGCTGCCGCACCGAGTGTCATGTTTCCGTTGTAGCCTACGCCCCATGGCATGAGCAACGGCAACAGACCGATGATCATGGCGAGCGAGGTCATCAGGATAGGACGCAGACGGGCAGAAGCTCCGAGCACTGCCGACCATGAGATTGCCATACCCGTGCGGCGGCGTTCAAGGGCGAACTGCACGATAAGGATGGCGTTCTTGGCGAGAAGTCCCATAAGCATGATGAGCGCAATCTGCATGTAGATGTCGTTGTTCTTTCCAAACAGGTTGGTGAAGATAAACGCTCCGGCAAGTCCGAACGGAATAGAGAGGATTACCGAGAGAGGCAGAACGTATGACTCATACTGTGCTGAAAGAATCAGATATACGAAGGTGAGACACAATGCGAAGATAATCGCTGTGGAGTTGCTTGACTCCTGCTCCGTACGTGTCAGACCAGAGAACTCGTATGTGTAACCGGCTGGCAATGCGGTCTTTGCCACCTCGTCCATAGCCTTGATGGCATCACCGGTAGAATAGCCTTCGGCTGCAGAAGCGTTCACGTTGATAGATGTAAACAGGTTGAAACGGTCGATTTCCTGCGGACCATACACACGCTCCAGGTTGACATACTCCTGGATAGGAGCCATTTCGCCAGTCTGGGTGCGCACGTAGATGTTAGCAAGACTCTTCAGGTCGGCACGGTCTTTCGGCTCTGACTGGATATACACACGATAGAGCTTACCGTATGAGTTGAAGTTACTTGCATACATACCTCCGTAGTATCCCTGCATGGTGGTGAGCACCGTGCTTGGGTCGATACCGCTCTGCTTACACTTGGCAACATCGACATCAATCTTATACTGTGGATATTTAGTATTGTATGATGTCATGGCGTTGCTGATCTCAGGACGCTTGTTGAGCTCTCCGATGAACTTCTGTGTGATGTCATAGAACTTGTTCACGTCGCCACCGGTGCGGTCCTGCATAGAGAACGTCATACCGTTGGTAGCTGAGAATCCCTGTACCATAGGCGGCTGGAAGGCAAGGATCTGTGCACCCTTGATGGCTGCCGTCTGCTTGTAAATCATACCGAGCACCATAGTAGAACCGAGGTTGTGCACACCGATATACTTCAGTGGTCCCTCAAGTTTCTGACGCTCCTCGAATGACTTCAGCTTGATGATGAACGTACCCTGGTTTGATCCCTGGCCGGCGATGAAGTTGTAACCCGTGATACGCATACGGCTGGCGATTGCCGGGTTGGTGGCGAGCATACGGTCCACCTCGTCCATCACCTCGTTGGTCTTCTTCATTGAAGTTCCTGGAGGTGTGGAAACGGTACAGAACACGGTACCGGTATCCTCGTCAGGCACGAGACCCGTCTTGGTGGTAGACATCAGCACTGCCATTACAGCGATACCAACGACTACAGAACCGATTGCTATCACCGGACGCTCCACCAATCGGCGCACGCCCTTGGTATATTTGTCCTGCACCTTTCCGTAGGCTGCGTTGAACGAAGCGTGGAAACGGTCTACCATCGACATCTTGCGCTCCGAACCATCCTCGTTCTTTGGCTTCAGCAACATTGCACAAAGCGCAGGAGAGAGGGTCAAGGCGTTGAGCGCCGAGATGATGATTGAGATGGCCATCGTGATACCGAACTCACGATAGAACGCTCCCGACGTACCACCCATGAAAGACACCGGCACGAACACGGATGCCATAACGAGGGTGATGGAGATGATAGCGCCCGAAATCTCGTTCATGGCGTCGATAGAGGCTGTAGTAGCCGACTTGTATCCAAGGTCGAGCTTTGCATGGACAGCCTCGACCACCACGATGGCGTCATCGACCACAATGGCGATGGCAAGCACGAGAGCGGCGAGCGTCAGGAGGTTCAGCGAGAAGCCGAACACATAGAGGAAGAAGAAAGTACCGATCAACGACACAGGCACGGCAATAAGCGGGATGAGCGTCGAACGGGTGTCCTGCAAGAAGATATACACCACGATGAACACCAGGACGAATGCCTCGAAGAGGGTCTTGATGAGGTCTTCGATAGAAGCGAAGAGGAACTCGGTAACGTCCTGCATGATATCGAAGTGGATGCCAGGAGGCATTGTTGCTTCCTGCTCCTTCAGCAGCTTCTTGATGTTTGTTGCAATCTCTGTAGCGTTAGAACCGGCGGTCTGGGTCACCATCATGGTTACAGACGGCTTGCCGTTGTTCTTTGACTCCACGGTGTATGAGAGGGCTCCCATCTCTACGCGTGCCACATCCTTCACACGGATGGTCTGTCCGTCTTGTGTAGACTTTATTATCATGTCGCCGAACTCCTCAGGAGTCTTCAGACGGCCTTTGTAACGGAAGGTGTACTGATACTGGTTGTCAGACGATTCGCCCACTGAACCAGGAGCCGCCTCGATGTTCTGCTGTGCGAGCACGCCGGTGAGGTCGGTAGGAATCATGCCGTAGCTCTTCATCTTCACCGGGTCGATCCACAGGCGCATGGTGTAGTCTTTCTGGGAGAAACACTGACACTCACCCACACCGTTCACACGCTTGATGGCTGGAACGACGTTGATGTTGGCATAGTTGGTGAGGAACTTGTCGTCGTAGCGGTCGTCGTCGGCAGTAAGACCGAAGAGGATCACCGTTGATGACTGGCGCTTCATCACCGTCACACCTGCCTTGGTAACCTCGGCAGGCAGAAGGGCTGACGCCTGCGACACACGGTTCTGAACGTTCACCTGACACATGTCGGCATCCATTCCCTGCTTGAAGAACACTGTGATGGAAGCCGAACCGTCGTTTGTTGCCGAGGAGGTCATGTATGTCATTCCCTCCACACCGTTGATTGACTCCTCAAGCGGAGCAAGCACGGAGTTAAGCACTGTCTGCGAGTTGGCACCCGTATATGAGGCACGCACCATGATGGTAGGAGGCGCCATGTTCGGGTACTGCTCGATAGGCAGCGAAATGAGTCCGATGACACCGAGGATCACTATCAGGATAGAGATCACGGTGGAGAGCACCGGGCGTTTGATAAATGTATCTAATCTCATTGTTGTAATTTTATTTAAGTTGACGAGTTGACAAGTTGACGAGTTGACAAGCCTACGAGTCAGTCGGCTACCCGACAAACGGGCTTATCTGAAGATGTATCACATCAACTGCCTGTCAGCGGTTATGACTGCCCTATCATCCCCTACCACTATCGGATAGGTTGTGCGAGGACACCTTGCCATTCCGTCGCTTCTCTACTTGTTTATTTTCCGAAAGCCTTCTTCAGCTTGCTCAGGTCGCCCTGGTCAGCGCCCAGAGCCTCGGTCTTCTTCAGTTTCTCCTGATACTGTGCCTCTGTGAGAGGAGTGATCTTCTGTCCGTCGGTAAGAGCAGAGATACCGTTCACCACGATACGGTCGCCTGCCTTCAGACCACTCTCGATGATGTAGTTCTTGCCGTCGTTGTTAGGATTTACTGTTACAGGAGTGTATTTCACCTTGTTGCCCTCGCCCACTACGTATACGAAGAACTTGTCCTGAACCTGGGAAACGGCATCCTGTGGGATGATGATAGCCGAAGAAGAAACATGAGGCACCACGATGCTGCCTGAAGCACCGCTCTTGAGCAGATGTTCCGGGTTAGGGAAGTCGGCACGCATAGAAACGGTACCTGTAGTTGGGTCGATCACACCGCTCACTGTTGCCACACGTCCGTCGTGGTTGTATACTGTTCCGTCGGCGAGCTGCAGCTTTACTGCAGGATAATCCTTGATTGCCGCATGTATACCGCCGGCGCCCTTCGTCATGCTCAGAAGGTCTTTCTCTGTTACTGAGAAATACACCTGCATAGTGCCGATGCTCGACACTGTGGTGAGTGGCTGCTGGCTTGAAGCGCTCACCAATGCACCCACACGGTATGGCAGATCGCCTACAACACCGTTGGCTGGACTGGTGATATAGCAGAAGTCGAGGTTCTGCTTGGCTGATACATAAGCGGCTTCGGCCTGTGCCACGGCGGCATAGGCTGCCTCAAGATTGTTCTTTGATGACTGAAGCTCGTAAGTACCGATAACGTTGTTCTTGAAGAGCTTCTCATTGTTTGAGTATGTCAGCTTGGCTGTGTTGAGCTGAGCCTTTGCTGTGTTCACGGCTGCCTTTGCCTGGCGCACGGCTGCCTGGTAGGTCTCGTTGTCGATCACGAAGAGGAGCTGGCCTTTCTTCACTGCCTGGCCTTCCTGCACACACAATCTGGTGATGAATCCAGACACCTTAGGACGGATCTCCACGTCCTGCACTCCCTTTATCGTAGCAGGATAGGTGGTCTGCAGCTCTGCTGACTGCGCGCCTATTGTCCTTACCGCATATTCGTCGTCGCCGAAATCCGGTTTTCCACTTTTCTTGCCTCCGCCGCATGACACGAGCACTGCGGCAAGCAACAGAATAAATAAATTACTCTTTTTCTTCATACCTATTTATAATATTAATGTTTTCTATGTATGTAAAATTATATATGTAATGATTTGTATATTATATATGTAAAACTACCTAATATTTCTTTCTTGATTTATCCGCCCCGGCTGCTGACGGCATTCACATGCTAAAGCTAACTTACGGCGGAACATTTATAGAAAACCCAAATGCTTTTTTCAGTTTTCGTGTGCAAAATTAGCCATTATTCTTCATACTATAATGGCATGTCAATGATTATTGTTTTGTTTTAACTAAATTTTAAGTAAAACGGAAAAGCCACCAGCCACAATGGTCACACCACAAGAACTTTGGAACACTGGCAGCAGAAAACTGCAACAAGCCATAATGACCGATTGTGGGTTAAAAGCCAAACAAATATTTCAAGAAATGGGCACCCCCCGTGCCCAAGTGGGGCAAGCAGCGTGCCCAACATGGGCAAGCAGCTTGCCCCAAGCGGGCAGATTTTGCGCCTAACCGCTGCCCGATATTCTTATTTATTGACATTCATGTCTTCAGAATCTGTCCGGCGCATATAAGGAACCATATACACTGGCATTGCGGATACGCTTACGCTTGTTTTCATCTCGACAAACATTAGCACCTTTAACATGCAACTATTCTTCTAAAACTCAAAAATCCAAGCAAGCCCTAATCTGGAAGTCCAAACCATCCAGACAATCACAAACAATCACCAGGTCGATAACCGTCTGTATATCAAAAAACCAGATGATCTGACAGTTTTTTCAATTTTCTGCGAATTACAAGATTTTCGACTTATCGGGGTGATTCAAGGAGCCATTCCTGCACATTCATCCGCC